>CAYSNV010000009.1:0-14966 GCA_964432545.1 uncultured Candidatus Bathyarchaeia archaeon
CCTTATGCCAGAATGGGGCGAAGCTCCTCAGCTGCAGGTCCTCGCAGATGTGGTCGATCCGCGTCTTCTGATACTCGCTTAAGATCGCCCCTGACAGCAGCGCGGTGAAATCTTGGCGCTTCAGGACGTCTGCGATCCCGTTTCTCAGATCCCCGAGCTCCTTTCCCTTCACGCCCCCGGTGGCGATCTCGAACAGCGGCAAGCTCATCGCCTCTGCCTGCAGCCTCGTCCACGCGACGTTGGGTGTGTGGAACATGAAGGAGTCAGGGTTCTCGCTGAAGACCGTGATCAACGCCGCGACATCCCACCCTTGGTGGAGCGCGTACCACACGGCAAAGCAGCTGTCCTTCCCGCCGCTGAACAGGACCGCGACCTTCACGCCTTCCGCCTCCCGGAGATAGTTGCCCGCCTAAACGTGGGCCGAACAACTATTAAAAGGGTGGACCGACACCCCTACTGTAGAGATATGAGTTCTGCGGACGCGTCGTTCAAGAGTTTTGCGCAGCTATGCCAGACGCTTGAGGGCGCCCGCTCCCGAAAGGAGAAGGTTGCCCTCATCTCCTCCTACTTGAAGAGCCTCACCCATGAGGACGCTTCACTCGCCGCCCAGTTCTTGACGGGGCGCGCGCTCCCGGAACAGGCGTCAAAGAGACTCGAGGTGGGAGGAGCGACTCTGTGGCGTCTTGCCCGGACGCGCGGTCTGCAAACGCCCCTCTTCCAGTCTCCGCTAACCCTCCGAGACCTCGCTGAGACCTTGGACAGGATCGGCTCTTTGCAGGGGAAAGGCGTCCAACTCCTCAGGGAGAACCTCCTCCAAGGGATCCTCAACAGGGCGTCCGGTCTTGAACGGAAGTATCTTCTCAAGATCATCTCAGGCGAGATGCAGATCGGCGTCGTCGACGGCCTCGTCCTCGAGGCGTTAGGCCATCTGACAGGAGTACCCCTTGAGGATGTGCGGAGAGGCTTCATGCTTGTGGGAAACATCAGGCAGCTTGCCCTGAACCTGCTGCAAGACCCCCGTGCCCTCAGCTCTCTCCGGGTTCAGCCCTTCCACCCCCTCAAGCCCATGCTCGCCGAGATGGCCGCCGACATCTCTCAAGCACTGCGCGAACATGCGCGGGGCACCCAGTTCGAGTTCAAGCTTGACGGAGCTCGCATCCAGATCCACAAGAAGGGTGACTCGATCCGCATCTTCAGCCGCAACCTCGCCGACGTGACGGAGAGCCTCCCCGACGTTCAAACACTCCTCAAGACCGAGTTGAAAACCGAGACAACCGTCCTCGAGGGAGAGCTCGTCGCGGTCGACAACGCAGGCAGGCCCCTCCCCTTCCAAGACCTGATGAGGAGGTTCCGGCGGCTGCGCGGGATTCTACAGGCCGCCACCCACGTTCCCCTCAAACTGTACCTGTTCGATATTCTTCTGTTGGGTGACCGGCAGCTGATCGATGAGCCGCTCACCCAGAGACGGCGGATCCTTGAGACCACCATCTCCCCCCAGTATCTCACGGAGGCGATTCGCAGCAGCGACCCCGCTCAGATCGACGCCTTCCTGAGGAGAGCTCTTGAGGCGGGCCATGAGGGGCTCATGGCCAAGGCCCTCGACAGCACCTACACGATCGGCGCGCGGGGCAAGAAGTGGTTTAAGATTAAACCCGCGCAGACACTCGACCTCACCATCGTCGCGGCCGACTGGGGCTACGGGAGAAGAACCGGGTGGCTCAGCAACTACCACCTGGCAGCGCTCAACGAGGACGACCACGCCTTCATGGAGGTGGGAAAGACCTTCAAAGGCCTCACCGATGAAGAGTTCCAGGCCATGACCCGGCATCTCCAAGAGACCAAGACATCAGAGGACGGCTTCACCGTCCACGTCAAGCCTGAGACAGTCGTGGAGGTAGCCTTCAACGAGATACAGAAGAGCCCCCACTACCCCTCGGGGTTCGCCCTCAGGTTCGCGCGCATCCTCAGGATCCGCGAGGACAAGGATGTCGCAGAGATCGATACGCTCGCCACGATCCGCCGACTCTACCAAGAGCAGTTCCGCGCCAAAGGACGGATCACCACAGACCCACCCCTCAAAGACGGTTGAACGGGCGCAGGCTCTTCCTAGTTCCCTTCCGCTCCAATTGGCTTGTAGTTTCCGTGTGGGGGAAGGGCGGCCTTATCCCATGTGCCCAATGGAGGGGGCATTATACACTGTATAAAATTGTAATACAACTGGCATCTCTGAGGATCATGGCTGTCTACAGTGTCCGGCAGCCGCGTCGACGAGAATCCGGAAAACGTCACTTCGCCATCCTGAGACTGGTTCAGTCATGTTCGACCCGCACTCAGCCAATAAGCGACGCATCACCGCAAGAGAACACACTCTGGATGCCACCAGCACACTCACACTCACCGTAACGTATAAAAGACCGACGATCTCTAGCGTGTCCACCTCAGAAAAATGAAGATGTGAACGAGTTTGCCACGTTACAAGACGACCACAGAGATCATGAAGATAATCCAGAACAAAGACCAGATCCGAAAGATGTAGACCCCAGAGTCCGCATCCGGAATACATCGGGATTATCGCTCATGTCGATCACGGCAAGACCACCATGTCTGACTCCCTTCTCTCCGCGGCAGGACTCCTCTCCCCCTCTGTCGCGGGAACAGCCCTCGCTCTCGACTACATGGAGGAAGAGCAGAAACGGCAGATGACGATCAAGGCGGCCAACGTCAGCCTGCTCCACGAGCGTAACGGCGCCTCCTACGTCATCAACCTCATCGACACGCCCGGCCACGTCGACTTCTCAGGCCGGGTCACACGCTCCCTCCGCGCGATCGACGGCGCGGTCGTCGTCGTCGACGCCGTCGAGGAAGTGATGGTTCAAACCGAGACGGTCACCCGCCAAGCGGTCGAGGAACGGGTCAGACCGGTCTTGTATATCAACAAGATCGACCGCCTCATCAAAGAGTTGAAGCTCACCCCCGAGCAGATTCAGGAGAGGATCGGCCGGATCATCAGCGAGTTCAACAGGCTGATAGAGATCTACGCCGAGCCTGAGTTCAGAGACAAGTGGAAGGTCAACTTCGCCGAGAACACCGTTGCCATGGGCTCCGCTAAAGACGGATGGGGCTTCACCTATGAGGTAGCGCAGAGAAAAGGCGTCAAGTTCAGCGACATCGTCGACGCGTACGAGAAGGACAAGCTCGATGAGCTGAAGGCGAAGGCACCCCTCTACGAGGCGATCCTCGACATGGCGGTCGGGACGATGCCTCCCCCGCAGGTCGCGCAAAAGTACCGGATCCCCAAGATCTGGATGGGGGACATCAACAGCGAGGCCGGTCAGGCGATGATGAACTGCGAGGACAACGGCCCCGCCATCATGGCCGTCACCAACATCGTTGTCGACCCCCAAGCCGGTGTCGTCGCCACCGGACGCCTCTTCTCAGGCACCGTCAAAGAGGGTGACCCGATCCATCTCATCGGCAACAAGAGTCAATCGAGAATCCAGCAGGTCTGCATCTACATGGGCGCCTTCCGCGAAGTCGTCGGGCAACTCGGCTCAGGAAACATCCCCGCGCTTCTCGGCCTCCAAGACGCGCGGGCGGGCGAAACCCTCTCCGGCAGCAAGGGCATCGCCCCCTTCGAGTCGGTGAAGTACGTCACAGAACCCGTCGTGACGATCGCCGTCGAACCGAAGAATAGTCGTGACCTTCCCAAGCTCATCGACACCCTCAGAAGGCTCTCCATCGAGGACCCCAACCTCGTCACCACCATCAACGAGGAGACAGGGGAGTACCTCATCTCCGGCATGGGGACCCTGCACTTGGAGATCGCCACCACCCTCATCACCAAGACCGGCTTGGAGATCACCACCACAAAGCCGATCGTGATGTACCGGGAGGCGATCAGGGAGAAAGCCGGACCGTTTGAAGGAAAATCGCCCAACAGGCATAACCGGATCTTCCTGGAAGTCTCGCCGCTTGAGGAGGAGATCATCTCCCTCATGAAGCTGGGCAAGATCGGCGAGTACATGGACAAGCACGCCATGGCGTCACTGCTGCGTGAGAAGGGCTGGCCCGCGGAGGAGGCCAAGGGAATCTGGGGGATCGAGGGCTCTAACCTTCTCATTGAGGTGACCAAGGGAGCGCAGTTCCTCAACGAGGTGCGGGACATGGTCATCGCCGGCTGGAGGTGGGGCATCAAGGAAGGCCCCCTCGCCTACGAGCAGATCCGCGGCCTCAAAGCGAAGGTCGTCGACATAAGCCTCCACGAAGACCCCGTCCACCGTGGACCCGCACAGATCATGCCCATGACCCGGCGGTCGCTGTTCGTCGGCTTCCTCACCGGCAGCCCGACACTCCTGGAGCCCATCCAGAAGATCACCATCAAGGTCCCCGCCGACCTCCTCGGTGCCGTCACCAGCGTCATCACCCAGAAGCGGGGCCACATCATCTCCGTCGACCAGAAGGAACATCTCGTCTACGTCGTCGGGGAACTCCCCACCGCCGAGACGTTCGACCTCTCCGAGGTCCTCCGCAGCTCCACCGCGGGACGCGCCTTCTGGGGCCTCGAATTCTCCCGGTGGAGCCCGGTCCCCGCCTCGATGCTCCCCGAAATCATCGCCGAGATACGGAAACGCAAAGGGCTTCCGCCCGAGCCGCAGAAGGCGGAGGACTTCATGGAACGGGCTTAGCCCCCTCCTTTGTGCTTCAGAGAAATGTTGCGCGCAAGATACTGCATCGTGCCTTTCCATGCATTACCGAGTCGCGGGCAACAGATCTGTCTCCCTGAAACCAGCTAACAATGCCCAGAACAAAAGGAGAATCTTACCCCCATCCTTTCAAAAAGCGTGATTACTCTCCTTTCTGAAGCATGGAAGAGAGGAGCGTCCCGTGAAATCTCACTACGTGCTTGGGCGAAGTCGCGAACACAACTTCATCAACATGACCCGCCGTCACGGCTGGTTCGCCCACCGCTGTACCGGAAGCGGGGGAGGAGAACCGAAAAAGAAGGTACGTCCGATCGACGTTATCTGTCTCAAGAAGGGGCATGAACCGCGTCTGGTTCAGGTTTCGAAAAAAAGGGGGGACATCACCGAAGCTGAGATCGTGGAGCTGCGGCGACTCGCGGAGAAAACCGGTGCCGTCCCGGTACTGGTGTACAAGAACGGCAACAGGTTCGCGTCGGTCGATGCCCGGAACAACTCGCCCATCGAGTGGTGAAATCACTCCGATAGCTTTTCACGGAGCTTGCGGTGGTATGCGATGGCGAACCTGTGTGCTTCATCGCGCACTCGTTGAAGGATGTGGAGCGCCTCAGAGTCCTGCGGCAACCTGATCAGCCCTTTTACGTCTTTGATGTAGACGTTTTCAAGCTCCTTGGCGAGGCCGATCACGGGTAGCTCGACCCCCAGCTGCGTGAGAGAGTGAGACGCCGCGTTCATCTGGGTGACTCCGCCGTCCACGATGACGAGGTCGGGCAGCCCAGCCTTCTCCTCCAGACGCCTCCGGTATCTTCTAAAGACGAGCTCCCCGATCATGGCAGGATCATCCTGGCCGACGATCGTCTTGATCTTGAACCGCCGATACCCCTTCTTCCACGGGTTCCCGTCCTTGAACGTGACCATCGAGCCCACAGAGCTTCTGCCCTGCAGGGTTGAGACGTCGAAGCATTCGATGAGAGTAGGTTGCGCGGAAAGGTGCAGGATCTTTTGAAGATCCTCTAACCCTTTCCTGATCTTCTCCATTTTCTTGATCTTTTCGTCGATATGGGTTTTGGCGTTCTCGAGGGCGAGGGTGACGAGGCTGCGTTTCGCCCCGGTTCGGGAGGCCGTAAGCGTTACCGGTGCGCCTCTCTTTGTCGAAAGCCACTTCCCAATCGTCTCCACATCCGCCAACGGTTTGGGGATGACGATCTCCGGCGGCAGGAGCACCCTTCCCGCGTAGTACTGCTTAAGGAAGGGCTCGAGGATGTCCTGATCCCGATCCTCCGCAGTCGCGGTCACCTCAAAGGATTCCGAAGAGACCAGTCTTCCCTCCTTTATCTGGAGGACTTGGACGCAGCTGTCGGAGCCGCGGCGCGCAAGAGCGGCCACGTCGAGATCCTGGGGCTGGGGGAGGACGATCTGGACTTGGGAGGTTGTCTTCTGGAGCGCGTTGATCTGGTCGCGGAGGCGGGCGGCTCTCTCATACTCCATCTTGGCGGCGGCGTCTCGCATCTGGGTGTTCAAGTCCTTAAGAACATTGTCTGCCCGCCCCTCCAGCACCAGGGTGAGGGCTTTCACCAGGTCATGGTAGTCTTCTTTGGTGATCTTGCCGGCGCAGGGTCCGCTGCACAGCCCGATGTGGTAGTAGAGGCAGGGGCGCCTCGTTCTCTTGGTCAGATCCTTCTTGCAGGTTCTCACAGGGAAGAGGCGTCGCAGCGTCTTCAGCGACGCGCGCATCGAGCCGACATCCGCGTAGGGGCCGAAGTATTTGCTCTGGTCTTTCTTCGGTCTTCGGACGATGGAGAGGGTGGGGTACTCCTCGTTGCTGAGCCTCAGGTAGGGGTAGGTCTTGTCGTCGCTGAGCCTGATGTTGTATCTCGGCTTGTGGAGCTTGATCAGGATGTTCTCTTCGATGAGCGCCTCGACCTCCGACGGGGTTACGATGTAGTCGATCTTCTCGGCGTTCGTGACGATCTGTCGTTCTCGTGGGTTTGTTCTGCTTGCCTGGATGTGGTTGTTCACGCGTTCGCGTATGTTCGACGCTTTTCCGACGTAGAGGACCTCTTTGCCTTTGAACACGTAGACTCCGGTTTTGTCCGGGAGCTTGGTGATCTCTGCTTTGATCGGGGGGTCGTTCAACCTCTACGCCAGCTGTTGCGCTTTCTTCCATTCTCCTTTCTCGATCAGGTTCTGCTGGAGGATGCCTTTGAGGAACTGGCCGGTGTAGGACTTGGGCACGGTAGCGATCTGTTCAGGGGCGCCCTCGGCGACGATGTATCCGCCCTCCTCGCCCCCTTCGGGGCCGAGGTCGATGATGTGGTCGGCGGTCTTGATTACCTCGAGGTTGTGCTCGATCACCACGACGGTGTTTCCGCTGTCGACGAGCCTCTGGAGGACGTTGAGGAGCTTCTGGATGTCGTCGAAGTGGAGGCCGGTGGTCGGCTCATCCAAGATGTAGAGTGTCTTCCCCGTGCTCCTTCGACTCAGCTCGGCGCTCAGCTTGACCCGCTGGGCTTCGCCGCCGGAGAGGGAGGTTGCGCTCTGGCCGAGTGTGATGTAGCCGAGCCCCACATCGTAGATGGTTTGAAGCTTGTTGCGGATTCGGGGGATGTTCTTGAAGAACTCGAGCGCCTCATCCACCGTCATGTTCAAGACATCGGCGATGGATTTGTCCTTGTACTTGACCTCAAGCGTCTCGCGGGCGTACCGTTTCCCTTTGCAGACCTGACAGGGCACGTAGACGGTGGGGAGGAAGTACATCTCGATCCTGATGATGCCCGCGCCCTCGCAGGCCTCGCAGCGTCCGCTTCTGACGTTGAAGCTGAACCGTCCTGGCTTGTAGCCCCGCATCCGGGACAGGGGAAGCATCGCGAAGAGTTCTCTGATGTAGGTGAAGACGCCGATGTAGGTGGCGGGGTTGCTGCGGGGCGTTCTGCCGATGGGCGACTGGTCGATAATGATCACCTTGTCGATGTTGTGGAAGCCGTCGAGGCTGCTGTGCAGCCCCGGCTTCTCCCTCGTCCTGTAGAGCTTCTGGGCGAGGGCACGGTAGAGGATGTCGTTGAGGAACGTGCTCTTCCCGGAGCCTGAGACGCCGGTGATGCAGGTGAAGGTGCCCAGCGGGATCTTGACGTCAATGTTCTTAAGGTTGTTCTCCCGGCACCCCTTGACGACGATGAGCTTGCCGTTCCCCCGCCTCCGCTTCTCCGGGATCAAGATGTACTTGAGGTGGCTCAGGTACTGGCCGGTGAGCGAGCCTCTGTCGGCCATGATCTGCTCGGGAGGGCCTGTGGCCACGACGTAGCCTCCCTCTCTTCCCGCCCCCGGCCCAAGGTCGATGATGTAGTCTGAGGAGGTGATCATCTCCTCGTCATGCTCCACCACCAGCACGGTGTTCCCTAGGTCGCGCAGCTGCTTGAGGATCTCGACGAGCCTTCGATTGTCCCGCTGGTGAAGGCCGATCGTCGGCTCATCCAGCACGTAGAGGACGCCGGTGAGGCGGGAGCCGATCTGTGTGGCCAGCTGTATCCTCTGCGCCTCGCCTCCCGACAGGGTTCCCGTGGTTCGGTCCAAGGTCAGGTACCCCAAGCCAACGTTGAGCATGAAGGTGAGGCGCTCCTTGATCTCTTTCAGGATGCGCTGCGCGATCTTCTGCTCCCTCTCGTCCAGCTGAAGATGATCGAAGAAGTGGTACGAGTCGACGATCGACATCCGGGTGATGTCGGCGATCGAGTTCCCCTTGACCTTGACCGCCAGCGACTCTGGCCGGAGCCTCTCGCCGTGACAGGTCGGGCAGGGGATGCTGCTCATGAACCTCTGGTACCACTCCTTCATGCTTTCTGACTCTGTCTCGCGGTATCTTCGCTCCAGAATGTTGACGATACCCTCCCAGTCGTGGTAGGGGTCTTCCTCCCCAGTTCCGTACAGGAGTAGGTTCAGCTGGCGCTTGGTCAAGTCGCGTATCGGGGTGTGGAAGTCGAAGCCGTTCTCGTAGGCGAGCGAGCGGAACCGGGAGAGGATCCAGCTGTGCACCATCGACCCTGCAAACGGCGCGATCGCTCCCTCATCGATGGATTTGTCTCTGTCAGGGATGATGAGGTCGGGGTCCATCCTGATCTTCACCCCCAGCCCGGTGCAGTCCTTGCACGCCCCGTAGGGGCTGTTGAAGCTGAAGCTGCGCGGCTCCAGCTCCTCGACGCTGATCCCGCAGACCGGGCAGGCGAGCGTTCCGCTGAAGATCTCGGTCTTCCTCCCTCTCTCAACGACGACGGTGCCCTCGGCAAGGTTGAGGGCTGTCTGCAAAGACTCTGCGAGACGCTCCTTCTCCGCCGGCTTCACCTGCAGGTGGTCGACGACGATCTCGATCGTGTGTTTCCGGTACCTCTCGAGGTCCAGCTTCTCGTCGGTGCCGATGACCTTTCCATCGACCTTCACCTTGGTGAAGCCTTTCCTCCTGTATTCGTCGAGGAAGTCGCGGTACTCTCCCTTCTTGCCACGGACCACGGGTGCGAGGACAGTGATCACTGACCCCTCCTTGTACTCTGTGATCTTGTCGACGATCTGCTCGACCGTCTGCTTCTCGATCCGCCTCCCGCACCTGTAGCAGTGGGGGACTCCGATCCGCGCGAAGAGGAGCCTCAGGTAGTCGTGGATCTCTGTAGCGGTGGCGACGGTGGAGCGGGGGTTGCTGGCTGATGTTCGCTGCTCGATGGAGATGGCGGGTGAGAGGCCCTCGATGTAGTCGACGTCAGGCTTCTCCATCCGGCCGAGGAACTGCCGGGCGTAGGCGGAGAGCGACTCGACGTAGCGCCGCTGGCCCTCGGCGTAGATGGTGTCGAATGCGAGAGAGGATTTTCCCGACCCGCTCAGGCCGGTGATCACCACCAGCTTGTTGCGGGGGATCTCGACGCTGATGTTCTTCAGGTTGTTCTGCCGCGCCCCCTTGACGACGATGTTACCTTCCAACCCTGATCACCCCCTGCTTCAGCTCCTTGATCTTGTCCCGGATCTCGGCCGCCCTCTCGAACTCAAGGTTCTGGGCGGCGATCAGCATCTCATCTTGGAGCGTCGCGAGAATCGCCTCCAGCTTGTGCTTCGACACCTTGGGCTGCGGCGCGGCTCTGGCGGCGAGATACGCCCCCTCCCCGCCGGGTCTGAGCGCGCCCATGATGTCGCGAACCTCTTTCCGTATCGTCTCCGGGATGATGTTGTGCTCTCTGTTGTAGGCGACTTGGATGGTCCTGCGGCGGTTCGTCTCGTCGATCGCGTCCCTCATCGAGTCCGTCATCTGGTCGGCGTACATGATGACCTGGCCCGAGATGTTCCGGGCTGCTCTTCCGATCGTCTGGACCAGTGAGGTCTGGGATCGCAGGAACCCTTCGCTGTCAGCGTCTAGGATGGCGACCAGCGACACCTCCGGAAGGTCCAGCCCCTCTCTGAGGAGGTTGATGCCGACGATCGCGTCGTACTTGCCCAGCCGCAGATCTTTCAGAATCTCCACCCGGTCCAGCGTCTCGATCTCGGAGTGGAGGTAGTGCACCTTAATCCCCTGCTCCGCCAAGTACTCGGCCAAGTTCTCGGCCATTCTCTTTGTCAGCGTCGTCACAAGAGTCTTCTCATTTCGTGAAGTGCGTGCTTTGATCTCGTCCGTCAGATCCTCGACTTGACCCTTGACGGGTTTTACGATGATCTCGGGGTCGACAAGACCGGTAGGGCGGATGATCTGCTCAACCACCTGCGCGCTTGTGGACAGCTCAAGAGGGCTGGGGGTCGCCGACATGAAGACGATCTGACCGAGCTTGGAGAAGAACTCGTCGAACTTGAGCGGCCGGTTATCCTTGGCCGAGGGAAGCCTGAACCCGTGAGCGACCAGCGTCTCTTTACGGGAGAGGTCTCCCCCATACATCCCCTCAATCTGCGGGACGGTGACGTGCGACTCGTCGATGATCGTGAGAAAGTCAGAGGGGAAGTAGTCGACGAGCGTGTGCGGGGGCTCGCCGGGCTGTCTCCCATCGAAGTGGCGTGAGTAGTTCTCGATGCCGGTGCAGTAGCCGATCTCCCTGATCATCTCCAGATCGTAGTTGGTGCGCTGCTCCAGCCTCTGCGCCTCCAACAGCTTCCCCTGCGATTTCAGCTCCCTCAGCCTGTCCTGGAGCTCCAAGTAGATCGACTCCAGCACTCCGCCCAGCCGCTCCTTGGAGGTGACGAAGTGCCGGCTGGGGAACAGCCAGACATAGTCCCTCTCCTCCAATTTGCTGCCGGTGACAGGGTCAAGCTCCGTCATCCAGGCGACCTTGTCGCCGTCAATCTCGATCCTGATCACGACCTCCCTGTTGGAGGGGCAGACCTCAACCATGCCGCCGCGCGCCCGGAACCTCCCCCTGCTCAGCGTCACGTCGTTGCGCTCGTACTGCATGTCCACCAGCTTTCTGAGGATCTCGCTGCGGCTGATTGTCTGGCCCTTTTTCAGCTGGAAGGTCTCCTCCAGGTACTCTTGAGGGGAGCCGAGGCCGTAGAGGCAGGAGACGCTCGCGACTACGATGACATCCCTGCGGGACAGAAGCGACTGGGTGGCGGAGTGGCGGAGGCGGTCGATCTCCTCGTTGATCGAGACGTCCTTGGCGATGTAGGTGTCGGTCTGCGGGACGTACGCCTCGGGCTGGTAGTAGTCGTAATAGCTGACGAAGTACTCCACCGCGTTCTTGGGGAAGAAGGCTTTGAACTCGCCGTAGAGCTGCGAGGCCAGCGTCTTGTTGTGCGAGACGACAAGCGTCGGCTTCTGGGCGCTCTGGATCACGTGGGCGATCACGAACGTCTTGCCCGTCCCTGTCGCCCCCTTCAACGTCTGCTTCTGTAGACCCTGCCGTAGCCCCTGCGTCAGCTTGGTGATCGCCTGGGGCTGGTCCCCGCGGGGCGCGAACTCTGAGACAAGCTTGAAGCCGACGTCATTCATAGGATGTGTTCACTCCGGGAGAAGGGGTCTATTATTGGGCAGGTTTGGTGAAGAACATGGTGGAGAGCTGAAAACCTGATTATAAATCTTACCTTCACAGTTTCTGGATAGTCTTCGATTGAAACCTGAGGGTGGACGTTATCAGTTGATTATGTCATCATTTCATAATAGTGTTTCTAATAAATCGGCCTTTTATGCACATGAAGTACTAGGAATTCTAAGAACGACTCATCTTCAGATTTCTTACAATAGATGATTTCAATGGCATATCTTCTATGACAATAACAAGTTATTGGGTTGATTCTATACCTGTCCTCATTTACCTGTTCATAATCTCCAGATAAGTGAGCGTAATAGATCCACTCACATACTTTTGTTTCGCTCAAGATGCTTGGGGATTCATTTATCTGTTCATGTGAGGCTTGGGTGCAAGAAATGCTTAATTTTCTTCCATCTGGCAGGTCATAATAGACCATGGAAGTCTATCTGATCTGAGGGTCTATAATGGATAGATTTGGAAGGTTCCAAATCTTTATATATCGGACTTTGATGAACGATAGTTGAAATGCAAGCGATTAAGGCCATGGCTAAGGCTAACAGGGAGAGAGGAGAAAAATCCGAAGAAGAACTACTAAGGATAATCAAGGAAAAGCCTGGACTTTCCTTCTACGAATTGACTAAAGAAATGGGATGGAGTAACGGAAAGACATCTGGTTGTCTAAAAAGACTCATACAAAAGAATAGAATCAAAATGGTCCGGTCGATCAGAAAACAGGGAATCGTAAACTTCATTTTCCCCAAGGATTTTGAATTTGAAACGGACACTATTGGAATCCCCTCTGAACTCCTTAAAGTAAATCCGCCATGGAAAGAGATCGCCTATCTTTATGCTTTGAGTGCGAACTCATTCGGTATTTCCGGACAACCCGTACCCAACTGGGAGAAAATGTCCAAATTCACAGATACAGCAAAAATCATTAACAGTAATGGAACAATTGAAGTGGCACCACCAAAGGATTTCGCGGATTTCTACAAGCTCAGCAAATCCTTACACAGCACAGCCATTCTAAATGATAAAATCATAGTTACGGTGGAAGGCTTCATTCTCTAGTAGCATCCTTCTTCAAAAATCGGCGTTCTGGATTAATGCTATCTATTTATAGCGCACGCGCTACTACACGGAACCGGAAAGATCAAGCTCTAAGAAGGGGATCAAGACGGAGCGGACGCTTTCGCACCGGGAACGCGTCTTCACAGCGCTGTCACATCGGCCTCCTGACCGCGCCCCCTTGGACGAGTCATCAGGGTTTTTCAGAACAGATTTATGGGACCGCCTCTACCGCTACTTCAGCACCACCGACAGAGAAGCGATTCTCAGGAGGCTGGGGATCGATTTCCGGAGAATCTGGGTGGAGCCCACGACCGCGTTCAAGGAGTCGGCGCAGTGGGTCGGCGTCCCCATGGACGGGTACTTCAAGATTCTCCCAAATGGTACCTATGAGGATGAGTGGGGGATCAGGTACGAGCTGACCTCTGACAGACTCCACTGGCGCTACATCTATCACCCTCTCGCCACCGCAGAAAGCCCCAATGAGATAGAGCTCCCTAGCCTCGATGCGCCGGGCAGGTTTGACACCGCGGTCAAGACCGTGAAGGCCATGAGAGAGGAGTATGTCATTGAGGCTTTTCCTTTCGTCACCCTGTACGAGACGGGCTGGGCGCTGCGGGGATTCAACCGCTTCAACCTCGACCTTATCCAGAACTCCGCTTTCATCGAGAAGCTGTTGGACAAGCTTCTGAAGCTGATCCTCGAGATGGTGGCGAGGTTCGTTGAGGCAGGAGCGGACGTGATCCAGTTGGGGGATGACTTTGGGATGCAGACCTCGATGCTGGTCTCGCCGACGCTGTGGAGGAGGTTTTTCAAGCCGCGGATGAAGATCGTCGTCGACGGGATCAAGAAACGGTCCCACAACAGTGCTTACGTCTTCTACCACAGCTGCGGGTACATCGAGCCGATTATTCCTGAACTTATCGAGGTGGGCGTCGAGATCCTGAATCCTATTCAGCCTGAAGCGATGAACCCGGCTAAGATAAAGGATCAGTACGGAGACAAGGTTGCCCTCCACGGAACGATTTCCATACAGAAGACCCTTCCCTTCGGGACGCCGGAAGACGTCAGGAACGAAGTACTTGAACGAATAGGGACCTGCGGGCAAGGTGGCGGGCTCGTCATCGCCCCCGCTCACACCCCGCAGCCTGAAGTAACTGCGAGAAATCTTGTAGCACTCTATGAAACAGCGCAGAACCTCGCCAGCTCTAGCAATCCCTAGTCAATCGAGCCGGCAATGGCAAGGAACCATTGTACAAAGCTTTTTATTCTCAGTACTCCAAGTCACTGCACAAGGAGGAAGACAGCATGGCCTTCAACCTGACAAACTTCCTCATACAGCTGATCGTCTCTATCATCATTATCGCGCCCATCTTATGGCTTGTCGGCAGATGGCTTGCGGGGAAGGATAAGGCGAAGGGCTCCGACGCGGTGTGGATCGTCGTCCTCGGCGTTATCATCGGCACCATCATCGGCTCCTTCGTTCACGGCGCGGTCGGCACCATCATCACACTCATCGTCTGGCTGGCCCTCATCAAACACTTCTTCGACTGCGGTTGGCTCAAAGCGATCCTGATCGCCATCATCGCCATCATCGTCTTCGTCATCATCGCCTTCATTCTCGCGCTTCTCGGCGTCGCGGCTCTCATTGGACTCGGCAAGACCCTGATATGAGGGCTGGTCCTCCAACTTCCTCTTTTTTGTCTTCAATCGCCGGTTAGCTATGCCTGCGAAGCCAGCAAACTCTATTAACTCCAACCAAAGGAATCATACCGGACGCGGCCGTGGTCCAGCCTGGCCTAAGACCTCGGCTTCCCAACCAACGAAAAAAGCCGGTGACCCGGGTTCGAATCCCGGCGGCCGCACCAGTCCAGACTTCAGTACAGTGGACTCGCCAATTCTCTCCCAAAGACACATCCTATTTCTAATTGAACTATAAGCGGTCCGAATAAAAGATAGTTCTGGCGTACAATTCTTCTTCGGCGCTGGCGCTTCAGCACCTTTTGGAATACTGATCCTCCGATTGGGATTTCAAGGCTTGCTTAGCGTGGTTTCAACATGAGGTTGTGCCGAAAGGAAGCAAGGGAAGGAACACATTTTTATGCCTCTTCCTACTGATTCAGGACGAGGAAGAGCATGAAATACCAAAAATTCTCAGAGAAAGTTGAAAAGCTAGAGCAGGAATCGGAGCTGGTCGAATATCTGTATC
>CAYSNV010000010.1:0-13728 GCA_964432545.1 uncultured Candidatus Bathyarchaeia archaeon
CTTCCCGCCTGCTGAGAGCGATTTATGCGCTTATCGCCTTTCCAGCCGACAAGATCAAGAGTGATATGATTATTAAGTATTGGAGCGTTTAACTTGACTGGAGGAAGATTCGGTGCCGTTCCTAGAGGTCTCCTCTCTGAACGTTCAATATGTGTCCAGAGCGGGAGTCACGCATGCTCTTGAAGACGTGGACCTTGCCCTTGGGAGGGGCTGCTCCCTCGCGGTTGTGGGAGAGTCGGGATGCGGGAAGTCCACGCTCGCGTACACGATTCTCAAGCTCCTGCCTTCTAACGCCACCGTCACAGGATCCGTCACCTATGACGGCGCCGATATTCTGGGAATGTCGGAAGAGAGTTTTCGAACGGAGTTCAGGTGGAGGAGGATCGCCCTCGTGCCCCAGGGGGCCTTCAACGCCCTTACGCCCGTTCACAGAATCAGGCATCAGATCGTTGAGACCATTCTTGCCCATGAACAGGCCGACAAAAAAGAAGCTGAAGCCCGCGCGGGTACACTCCTTAAGATGGTGGGGATCGAGGCGCCTCGTCACGAGGCTTATCCTCACGAGTTCAGCGGTGGCATGAGGCAGAGGGCGGTGATAGCGGCGGCCCTGGCCTGTAACCCCAAGCTCCTTGTCGCGGATGAACCGACAACGGCTCTCGACGTGATCGTGCAGGCGCAGGTTCTGGCGCTTCTGAAAGACCTCTACAAGCGACTGGGTCTCTCCCTTATCCTCATCACCCATGACCTGTCGATTGTCTCTGAGATCTGCGATGAGATAATGATTCTCTATGCGGGGCGAGTTGTTGAGTACGCCGATTCAAGAGAGTTTTTCAAGCGTCCCCGTCACCCTTACTCGCGCAGGCTGCTGGAGTCTATCCCTCTGCTCGAGGAGAACAGAAAGTCGCGGAGAACTCGATCGCGGAGATGACTGCGGAGTCGTTGCATGGAGCGGGAGTGAGGGGTTGGACCGTCCACTGCTTGAAGTTGTGAACTTGACGAAATGGTATCCCGTCCGAAGGAGTCTCCTCAGCCGAAGGTCTGAGGCCTGCTACATTAAAGCAGTCGACGACATCACTTTCAACGTCAAAAGAGGTGAGGTCTTCGGTCTCATCGGAGAGAGTGGGAGCGGCAAGACGACGATTGGCAGGGTCATCTTGGGGCTTGAGGAGCCGACTTCGGGATCCGTCTTCTACCGGGGGGTTGAGATCACGTGGAGGCTTCCACCCCAGGAGTTGAGAAAGACCAGAAGCGAGTTCGGGGCGGTCTTCCAAGACCCCTACGACTCGTTGAACCCGCGGATGGATATCTACACCATTATTGCCGAACCCCTTGCCATTCACCGGAGAGACCTCGGCGAGGAGGAGAAGCTCTCCCGCGTCACGCAGATTCTTGAGGATGTGAAGCTCTCGCCGGCGAGCGACTTCACGGGCAAATACCCTCACGAGATAAGTGGTGGCCAACGGCAGCGCGTGGCGCTTGCGAGGGCGCTGGTCTTGAGACCTGCTTTTGTCGTTGCGGATGAGCCTCTTTCCATGCTCGACGTCTCCTTACGGACCGAGATGTTGAGCCTTCTGGCGGACATGAAGGAGAGGTACCGTCTCACCTATCTCTTCATTTCGCATGACCTGGCCGTCTCAAAGTACTTCTGTGATAGGATAGCGGTGCTGCACAAGGGGAAGATCGTTGAGGAAGCTCTTGCCCGCGACCTGCTTGATAACCCTCAGCACCCCTATACGAGGGCGCTCAGAGCAGCCATCCCAAGGGTAGGTGAAAAAACCTCCTCCTCATGCTAGACTGGGCATGAACGAGCCCCGGCGAGGCTGTCCCCCCGCTCTCATTCAGGTGTTGAAACGAGTCGCAGCACGATTTCAGAAGACATAAATCGGCCGGCAGATCACCTTTCTAATGGGCGATGATGAAAGCTGGTATTGGAGATTGGTGATCGATGAAATCAGGGCAGAGCCCAAAATGGCCTTTCCGTCGTGATTAGAAAGAACTTATCGATGAGTGCATCTTATCACTGAAAGTAGTCCTGCATCAGCTTCTGCCCCTTTACTCTTTCCAGATTTGAAACCTTTACGCCAGCCCTCCTGACCTGCCGATCGAGCTGGCTGAGAGATGCGTCCAGGAGCTTCGTAATCTCCGCGATCATGCCCTCCGGTTTCCCGGGAGGTTTCTCAAGGGTTGTCGATCGCGAATGGAGGCTCAAGTCGTCGAGTACAAACATGATGCCGATGGTTCTGAACGAGTATCCCTGCTGGGTGACTTCTCTTTGGAGGTTCTCCGCAAGCCGTGTCAGAGTCTTGAGGATGGCGTCCCTCGTGAGGGTGTCCTCTGCGAGTGTGGCGATTCTGCTGAACTGTTTTGGCTCTCCGCGTTCTTTTACGGGTTCGTCATCAAGGCCTCTACTCGCCCGGTAGAAGTATCCGCCTATCTTCTTGCCGAAGATCTCGACGAGGCGTCCGCTGCTGAACGCGGCGAGGTCGTTGACAGTGTTGATGCTCAGTTGCTTAAAGAGCGCCTCCGTCTTTCGGCCGACACCTGGGATCTTGCTAACAGGCATCTGCGCGAGAAAGCTGTCGACCTCCAGCTCCGTAACCACTGTAAGCCCATCTGGCTTCTTATAGTCAGAGGCGATCTTGGCGACGAGTTTGTTCGGTCCGACCCCGATTGAGCAAGTGAGATTCTCCGCGCGCTTCACCTCTTCCTTGATCGCTTTGGCAAGATCCCCTGCCTTTTCGATACATCCCTCGGTCTGTTCCGTAACCTCGATGAAGGCCTCGTCGATACCGATTCTCTCGAATCTGTCTGCGTACCTCTTTATCATAGTCATGACCTTTTCAGAGACGGCCTCGTAGAGGGCGTGGTTAACGGGGAGGAAGATCCCTCCTTTTCCATGGAGTCTCTTCTTGGCAAGGGCGATCGGCATCCCCGATCTGACTTCGTAACGACGTGCCTCGTAGTTGGCGGTGCTTACCGCACCGCTGTCCTCCGTCCTTCCTGAGTAGACGCATACGACGACGGGTCTTCCTCTGAGCCATGGCTTCTCTCTTTCCTCGATCTGGGCGAAGAAGTAGTCGAAGTCGATGTGCATCACGATTCTCATGAGGGCGTCTCCACACTCTTCTTGATCCATTCTTAATACGCGCAGACCTGATGTGACCTGATGCATAACATATGCTACTGACTCAGCGCGCCAGAGGGCCAATGTTCAGCGCTTGGATAAATAGTCTTTCCGTTGTAGTACCTTCTCGCCTCGATCGTACTTCCGCTAGATCTCTCCTCTCGCGAGACATCTCGTCGTTCTTGGAATCGTTCGAGTCTGCCACGTTCGCGAAATGATACATCAACCTGGTTAAGGATCCCGCCTAGAGGCTCTTTCGCAACTTCTGAGCGAACCCTTTTCAGTTGTACCCGATTGAGAGGCGTCACACGATCTTTGAAAACCTCCATGGAAGAGAGGCTAGTTCCATCTCTTACAGAGCTTGTCCTTGGCAAGCTTGAAGATTGTCTGATCCATACGTTAGATGAGGTAGGGAAAAAGCACCTTTCTCCCAATGATTTTTATCTCTGAACCCGTTCTTAGAGCGGTGATTGCCTTGAGAAAATGGATCGTGTGCTCCGCGTGGCCTTACGTCAATACCATCCCTCACTTGGGGACCTTCATCCACCTGCTTTCTGCCGACGTTTTCTCACGCTATCTGAAGCTGAAAGGCGACCAAGTTATCTCGGTTACTGGATCCGATGAACATGGGACGCCCATAGAGGTGGAGGCCATCAAAGCAGGTGTACCTCCTAAAACCCTCACCGACAAGTACCACCGAGCCATTACAGCTCTTCTGGAAAAGTATCGCATTGACTTCACCAACTACACGAGAACAGAAAACCCCGTCCACATCGAGGTTGTGCAGAGCATCTTCCGGAAGATCTATGAGAACGGGTACGTTATCCCCAGACAAGTCGAACTCCCCTACTGCAATACCTGCATCAGGTTTCTGCCCGATCGCTTTGTCGAAGGCGTATGCCCCTACTGCAGTTTCGAGAATGCGCGGGGGGATCAATGCGACAACTGCGGCCGCGTCTTAGACCCTCTGGAGCTGAAGAGTGTTCACTGCGTGTTCTGCGGATCAACTCCCACGGTGAAGTCAGAGACGCACTGGTTTTTCGACCTGCCCCAGTTCACCGAGAGAATCCGGCAATACCTCGACTCGAACCCTCAGCTTCCTGACAATGCTCGGAACTTCTCCTACCGGTGGCTTGACGAGGGGTTGAAGCCACGAGCGATCACGCGGAGTAACAAGTGGGGGATTCCCGCGCCCTTCCCCGGAGCAGAGGGCAAGACGATCTACGTGTGGCATGAAGCGGTACTGGGATATGTTACGGCCGCCGTCGAGTGGGCGCGCAAGATCGGTCAACCCGACGGGTGGAAGGAGTACTGGTTCGACCAGGAAACCCGCAACATCCACTTCATCGGAAAAGACAACATCCCATTTCACACCATCATGTTCCCCTCGTTACTCATGGCGACAAAGGATAGCTATGTTCTCCCATGGCAGGTCTCTTCAACGGAGTTCATGCTGTATGAGTCTCAGAAGTTCTCAAAGAGCCGGAAGATCGGTGTCTGGATCGATGAGACTCTGAGAGTCGCTGAGCCCGACTACTGGCGGTTTGTGCTGATAGCGATGAGACCCGAGGGAAAGGACGCAAACTTCACTTGGGACGAGTTCAGGGCCCACGTCAACGCTGACTTGAATGACGCAATTGGCAACTTCATTCACCGGACATTGAAGTTCATCGAGTCACGGTACGGCGGTGTGGTGCCCGAGAAGCACGCCTTAGACGACGCCGACAAGAAGATGCTTCAGGCGATACGAGACGCCACGGACAAGGTCGGAGAACGTTTCGAGGAGATACGGCTGCGAGATGCGTTGACAGGGGTCGTCGAGCTGGCGAGAACTGGCAACCAATACCTCAGCTCCAAGGAACCTTGGCACACGATCAAGACAGATCCCCAGATTGCTGCGACTACTCTTCATGTCTGCGCTCAAGCCGTATTTGCGCTCGCAGTCTTGCTGGCACCCTTCACCCCCTCAAAGTCTGAACTCATCCTGAAACAAATGAATGCTCCTGCCCTAGATTCGCTCAGATGGGAGGACGCCTCCGCGCTGCCGATCAAACCCAGCCACAAGATCGGCGACATCGCACCCTTGTTCTCAAAGATCGACGAAAAAGAGCTAGCTCAGAAGGTAGCTGGGTGAGCCGACGATATGCGCTTGAGAGAAGAGATCTAGTCCAGGGAAGGGAGGTCGAGTTCAAACCCCAGAGGTTCTTCGTCTCCCGACTCGGGCTCCATGTTGTAGAGAGTTCTCAGCGGGTTCTCCCTAAGGTCGGGAAGTTTGCTCAGATTCAGCCCTGTTAGCAGAAGAAGCACTTGCACTCCATCGCACGAGACATCTTTCTTGATGTCGTAGACGATCGGCCGTCCTTCTCCCACGGCTTCTTTCAAGAGAGCGACGGCGCAGTTCGTCTCCTTGACGGAGAAGTCAGCATCTCCCACAACCCTTGCCACGCAACTGCCGTAGTGAAGGCTTCTGGCGTTTTGCAGCGCTTGGCGTGTCGCGTCAGCCGCCCTGAACGGGGATTTTGAAGAGCCATGGCAGGCGAGCGCAAGCTTTTTTCCAAGCAATGCCTTCTTGAGTTCGAGAGCGAAAATCTGAGATTCCGGGTTGAGGATGAGGTCAGTTAACTCTGTAACTACCTTTGAGGCCTTCACCTTCTCTGATGTCGGTTCAGAGGTATCCTTGCGTCCGTAGAAGTCGAGGTCCATGAGGACGGTGGCGCTGAACGTCCTCCTAATTCGTGCTATGAGGCGGGACAGTCTCTGTTTAGGCATCTCGGGCCCGAGAGAGCCGAAATCCACGATCGCCACGGCGGGGATGTCCTTTCTCGCTGCCAGCGACGCGGTCTTCCCCAGGTTCGTGATCTTCCGATCATTGAGAGAATCGATGAGCGCGAAAAGAAGCTCCTTATTCTCGAGGAACTCGGAGGTCTCGCAGGCAGTCTTCTCCAGCTCTGAGTAGGGGAGATACTCGAAGTCGCAGTAGACAAGCTGGCTGAGTCTGAGCTTTCTCTCAGGGGCGATGACAGCGACCCTCCTACGTCGGGAAGGGGGAACAACCAGTAGCTCGTTTGTACCCGCTAGGCGTGTAGGCATTCCTCAAAACCTGCTCTTGTGGGCCGAGGGTCTTCTCACTGAAGCATTCTAGGCGCTCATCGGTATTTAATCTGAGGTATTGTGATGAGTATACGATTTAAATACTTCTTTCAAGAAACGACGCAAATCGAAAGGATCCAGGCGGGCGGTTTTACGGATTTGAGCCTAGATTTCCAGTGGAGATGTCGGGGGATTATAGCGAATCTGGCAATAGATAAAACTTGAGTCTGCGGATTAATATTCTTGTGTTACCTCGCCCGTCAAGTAGCGGTCGGCGCAGCCAGTCACTCTGATCCCAGCACTCTTTCCAAGCAGATTTGCCCGGTGCTCCACCAAGACTCGTTTGTAGTTGGGCGCCCGGGCAAGGAACGTCCCCCTCTCGCTCTTTTCGGTGATATACGAGGAGAACCTTCGTCCGATCATTCTGGAGTTGCATTCGAAGCTAATCTTGGAGCAGAGCAGGGAGAGAGTCTTGGAGCGTTGATTGACGATCTCGGCGGGAAGTGAGGGGAGGGAGGATGACGCTGTTCTTGGCCTGTGGCCGTATCGTGAGATGTTGACGACGTCGGGTCCGGTCTCTTCGACGAGCTTGACGGTCTCAGCGAAGTCTTGGTCGGTCTCCGTGGGGAACCCGACTATGATGTCTGTTGCCACGGTGAATCTGGGGAATCTCTTCCGAATCCGCTGTGCGAGGAAGACGAAATCTCCGGCTGAGTATTCACGGTTCATGTCGGCCAGTACTGTGTCTGAACCCGTCTGGACAGGTACGTGCACGAACTTGAAAAATCTCCTGTTCTTGTAGATCTCCAGCAGGTCGTCGATCATTTCAAGGGCGTAGTTCGGCGTCATCATCCCAACGCGTACCTTGAAATCGCCTCTGAGCTTGCCTATGCTTTGCAGGAGGTCGATAAGGTTGACTCCCACGTCTCTTCCGTAGCAGCCGGCGTCCTGGGATGTGAGGTAGATCTCTCTGGCGCCTTCGCGGAGAGACCTCTTGATCTTGTCAAGTATCCTTTCTTGGGGGAATGAGAACAGCCTGCCTCTTGCGAGCTTCGCACAGCAGTAGGAGCAGCTTCCCAAACAGCCCTCGGATATCTTTGTGATGCTGATGAAACGGTTACTTCGAGACTGGGGAAGCAGGGTGCTGTCGACCGGTCTCTCAGAAAAGTATATCTGGCGCCTTTCCCCCTGCAGCGCTTTCGAGATTACCTCATTGATCCTGTCTATTGTGAAAGGGTCGACCACTGCAGAGTAACTTGGCGCTGCCTCCGCGACTCGTCGAGGATCGACCTTAGGGAGACAGCCTGCGATGATAAGGGGCTTGCCTCTGTTTGCGAAATCGCGCAGCCTTCTGAGGATTCTGTCCTCAGTTGCCTTCTTCACCGCGCAGGTGTTGAGAAGTATGACGTCAGCTTTGGCTGCGTCGGTTTCGATGCGGTAGCCGGCTTTCGAGAGTTGCCCCAGCAGCACTTCGTAGTCGTACTTGTTTGAGGCGCAGCCGTAGCTCTCTGCGTAGACGGAGATGTCTCTCATCTGGCGGTCAGCGGTAAGAGTGCCTATCCGCCGCCAACAGGCGGGATGATGGCGAACTGGGCGCCGTCGCCGAGGCGGGTTTGAAGTCCCTCTTTCGACGCGATGTTCCTGCCATCGAGGAGGAACTGGAGGTGTCCCTTGAGCGCACCCGTTTTGTCGTCGAAAACGTAGTTCTTGAACTGCTCTCCGAACTTCCGCGTCAGCGCCGCTAAGAGATCTTCTATCGTTGACCCCTCCCTCATCTCGAGGTTCTCTTCTTTCACGCCGGTGATCTCGCGGAGCGCTGCGAAGAATTTTACTTTCACTTTCACTGTCTGCACCGCTCCTTCATTCTCTCGGCTTTGAAGTTCCGGGTTTGCACCCTAGTGCCGTTCTCTCTCCATTCTCCAGCTTAGGCATAAAGTTTTCGGGTGCGATGCCTTCACATCGTCGATGCGTGTGACCGTTGTGTGGGAAGGCGCGTTCTGCACTCTGTCAGGAGCGGTATAGGCTTCTTCGCTGATTCGCGTGAATGCGCTGACGAGCCTGTCGAGTTCCTCTTTGCACTCCGTTTCCGTCGGCTCGATCATGAGCGCCTCAGGCACGATAAGAGGGAAGTAGTTGGTAGGGGCGTGCGCGCCGTAGTCCAGAAGACGCTTGGCCACATCCAAGGCCCTTACCCCAGTCTCTTGGTACATCTTCTCCGCGCTTACCACCGCCTCATGTTTCCGGGGCGTCGAGGTCGAATAGGGAAGGCTGAGCCCCCTAGCCTCTGCGATTCGTCGGGCGACGTAGTTTGAGTTCAGGACCGCGAGTTCTGCAACCTTCTCCAAACCCTCCGCTCCCATCAACAGAATATAGGTATACGCTCGGAGGAGCACGGCCGTATTCCCGTAGAAGCTCCCCACTTTTCCAACGCTGTTCTTCTTCCCATAATCGAGATAGAACCTTTTCCCATCGTGCCCAATAGTAGGAACCGGCAGGAATTCCTCTAACTCCTTCTTCACGCACACAGGGCCTGCTCCAGGCCCTCCCCCGCCGTGAGGCGCTGAAAAAGTCTTGTGCAGGTTTATGTGCGCGATGTCAAACCCCATGTCACCAGGCCTTACCTTGCCTAAGATCGCGTTCAGGTTCGCCCCGTCGTAGTAAAGGAGCCCGCCGCCGTCATGCACCAGTCTGGCGATGGTGAGGATGTCCTTTTCGAAGAGTCCCAAGGTGTTCGGGTTGGTGATCATCAGACCCGCTGTCCTTCCACTGATCGCTGCCCGCAAAGCCTCCAGATCGACGGTGCCCCCGGGGCCCGAGGGGACTACGACGGTTTTGAACCCAGCCATGGCTGCGCTGGCAGGGTTGGTCCCATGGGCGGAGTCGGGGACAATTATCTCGTTTCTTCTCTCAAGTTCCCCGTGGAGCTTGTGGTATGCTCGGATGATAAGCACGCCGGTGAACTCTCCTTGCGCCCCTGCGGCGGGCTGGAGAGATACCTTGTCCATCCCCGTTATCTCAGCAAGGAAATTCCCGAGCTCAAAGAGGATTTGAAGAATTCCCTGCGCAAGGTCCGTGTTCTGGTACGGGTGAAGCGCCTGTAATTTGGGCGAGGAGGCTAGTTTGTTGGTTATCTTCGGCGTGTATTTCATGGTGCAGCTTCCTAGCGGGTAGATCCCCAGGTCAACTCCGAAGTTCTGTTGTGACAGCCGGGTGAAGTGCCTGACAACCTCGACTTCAGAGACCTCGGGGAGGGCGGGAGGAGCTTTCCTCCTAAGCTGCGGTGGAACAAGTCTCTCCAGATCTCCCGCCGAGGAGACCTCTTCCGGCTCAGGCTCCGGAACCAGGTGGCCTCGTTTCCCCGGTGTTGAGCATTCAAAGATCAAAGGCTCATGCCAGTCTGCTTGTCGGAACGTCATGCGATCACCCCTGGACAACGTTCTCGATCGCCGTGACCAGCTGCTCGACGTCTTCTTTCGTGTGCATCTCCGTAACGCACAGGAGCGTCGTGTTGCGAAGTTCTGAGAAATGGTTGCCGAGATCTATCCCGCCGTGTACTCCCTGACCGATGAGTCTCCGATTGATTTCTTCGAGTTTCATGTCCGTGTCAAACTTGGCGGTGAACTCCTTGAAGTGGTAGGCCTTGAAAAGGGGGGCCTCCACCCCTCTGATCTGACTTAATCTCTTGAGCGTGTGGTTGACTTTGACAAGGATTGTCTTACAGAGGTCCTTCAACCCGGCGGGTCCTAGGAGCGACAGGTAGGTGGCCGCCGCGACGGCGCAGAGCGCGTTGTTGGTGCAGATGTTGGACGTGGCCTTCTCTCTCCTGATGTGCTGTTCCCGGGTCTGAAGCGTCATGCAGAAGGCTCGGCGATCTTCCTTGAGGGTACTTGTGCATCCGATAATCCTGCCAGGCATCTGCCGCAACAGCCTCTCGCCTCTGCAGGCGAATATGCCCAGAGCGGGGCCGCCGTAGTTCATCCCTAGCCCCAGAGGCTGGCCCTCACCGATCGCGATGTCCGCGCCGTAGTCGCCCGGGGCCTTGAGTATGCCAAGAGAGATCGGGTCGACACCCGCGATCAGCAGTGACTCATTCTCGTGAGCCAGCTCGCTGACCTCGTCGACATGAGTCTCCATTTGGCCCAGAAACGCGGGGTTCTCCACGTAGACCGCGGCGGTAGCGCTGTTCAGCTTCTCCTTTAGGTCTGCGACATCGGTTAAGCCGTCGTCAGGGTCACTTTTGACCTCCACGGATTTCAGGCCTGACGGCTGAATATAGGTTTCGAGCGTGGATCGCCGGTCCGGGCTGAGGTAGTGGGGGATCAGCACTTCACTCCGATGCGTTACCCGCGAGGCCATCAACGCCGCCTCTCCCAGCGCAGAGGCCCAATCATACATTGAGCAGTTCGCGTAGTCCATCTCCGTGAGCTCGACGATGAGGCTTTGGTACTCGAACAAAGCCTGAAGCATGCCTTGCGAGATCTCAGCCTGGTAGGGCGTGTAGGAGGTCGAGAACTCAGTTCTCCCCACCACCTCCTCGACCGCCGCCGGAACGTAGTGAGGCCACACTCCTCCTCCTAGGAACATCGGTATGTCTTGCGCCGAGGAATTCCTTCCCAATAAGCGTTCGACCTTACGCTTCACCGTTGCCTCAGGGTATGGCCCCGGAAGAGAAAGCCTCCTCCCAAGCCTGACGTTCTCCGGGATGTCGGCAAAAAGATCCTCCACCGCCTTGATCTTCAAGGCCCTCAGCATCTCAGCCTCTACGGTCGGAACCGAATTCGGCAGGAACGGATGTCCTTTGATCATAACGGTCCTCAGCATCTTTACTCGCCCGTACAGGTATTAAAAGTGTTGCTGGATCCGCTGAGAGCTTCAAGCTCTCGCGGCATGTCACGTCCTCTCGCAACGAGGTCATGGCTGGGCGTGCCAGGGCTCTATGGACATCGAGGATTAAAACCGGTTCAAAAAACCCGTGCAAGTTCAACGGTTTGATTTAAAAAGATTGAATTATCCTCGCAGCGATGATTCTGACGTGACCGACCAGAGGAGTCAGTGCCTAAGACTTATCTATTCAGCCCTCAGTATATATCAGGAGCGAGAGGAGCATAGTCTTGGTCAAGTATCATAGAAGGGAAGAGATCGTCCAGAAAGAGGTAATAGAGTCCGCCGCAAAGAAGGCGGGCGTGATAAAGGATCTCGCATACACCACGGATGGGAAGCTGATTCTGGTCGTGGATACGACCTCTGAAAAAGGCGACATCCGGGAAGGATTCCTGCCCTTTGAGAAGATCCTCAAGATCGGCGATGTGGTCTTGATAAAATCGTTGGACGATCTCGAAATCGTTCCCGTCGCGGAGAGAGTGTGCCCCAACTGCAAGGGCAGAAACCCAGTCGACTCCAAGTTCTGCTTCAAGTGTGGAGTGACTCTGGAGAAACCGACTGAGAAGTAGCCCCCCTTCCTTTTCTCATGCCCGACACCTAAAAGGTTTAAAACTGCAGCGTCAGATAGCTGTGATTATGCGACGCAAAGGCGCCCCCTCCATCCCAAAGACCTCCCACATTGACAGGACGGTCAAATTCAGTGGGAGGTGCTTTCTCGAAGAGGATGTCAGAATCCTGTCCCATGTGCTACTCGGCGGCAACGTTCACGTCGCATCTAACACGACGATTCTCGGGCCTGCGAGGATTGGACAGAACTCGTACATCGGGCAAAACTGCGTAATCGGACACCCGCCCCGGAAAGAACTGAAAAGCGTGATTCTGGGCGAGAAAATGAAGCGGGACCTCACCGACATAGTACACGTCGGCGAGAACTGTATCATTCGCAGCGGTTGCATCCTCTACTCAAACGTCACCCTGTACGACAACGTAGAGCTCGGACACAACGTCTTGATTAGAGAGGGAGTCACCGTCGGCTCTGGCACGATGGTGGGGACCAGCACTGTGATCGACGGCCAGAGCGAGATCGGTCAAAACGTACGAATCCAGACAGGCGTATACGTAAGCCCTTACACCAGAATCGAGCATTACGTGTTCCTCGGGCCCAACTGCCTCCTGCTGAACGACAAGTATATCATGCAGAAAGACTCCCCGCTCCAAGGCCCAACGATCAAGAAGGGGGCGAGTATCGGAGGTAACGCTGTAATCATGCCCGCCGTGACAGTCGGAGAGGGTGCGGTGGTGGGAGCAGGTGCCGTCGTAGTGAGAGACGTCGAACCTAAAACCATTTATGTAGGTGTTCCAGCAAGAAGGCTAAAAGCAGTGCCCGATGAATGGACCACAAAACTGGGCAAAACCTAAAAGTACCTTCAATACTGTATTCCCGATACCAAGAGGACGAGAGAGGGCTGATCCATGAACAGGACAGTGACTATTTGCCTGATGTTTCTGCTCATACTGGTTGTGCAGGTAGCGCGATCGCCCCAAGTCCACGCGACTCCGGACACCTCTCCCCGCATTGACCGGCTCATCTACATCACCGACTGGGGAGTAACCGTCGTCAATGACACGGTTACGATAGACACGGGGAGCACTTCTCCCACACATCTCAGGATTGGCATCCCCGGAAACCTCGAGTCAAGCCTAAGATATTCCTCCGCTCAGGACAACGCGGGCGCGCTCCAAGTCTCCAAGAGCTCGGATACAGACCGTGACGTTGCATGGCTTGACTACACGTTACGATCTCAGACCGGAGCCTACATCTTCCACGCGACAACCGTCTTCTCAGACCGCGTCAAATTCACCGGCGTCGCATTTGACTTTAACTTCACCCAAACCCCGATCATGGAACAAAGGGTCGAATCCTGCAACGTCACAGTCGTCCTTCCCAAGGACGCGCAGATCTCCGCCCGGTACAACGTCACCTTCGCCAAGACTCAGCATGAAGGGGGACCCGCCCTGAACGCCGTCTTTGAACCTCTTGACGCCATGACGAGAAAGGACCTGATCTTCGGTTTCACCTCCATCTCGGTCCAAATCACCCGTGTCTCATATGCCAGCAGAAAGATCACTTTCACCAGCGGCGGCAGCCTGAATGTTGAAGACACCTATGACATGGGGAATGAGGCGGGGATGATCACCTCCCTTAACATCCGTATGCCTCCAGGCTCCACAGGCATAATGGCATACGACCACATCGGCCCCCTCTGGGAGACCTCGCAGACAGGCGGTCAGGTCTCCATCTCCCCGCGGTGGGGTCCCTTTAAATCAAACGAATCCTTCAGGTTTACCCTCCGATACAAAATGCCGGCGCACATTTTTCGCCAGCTGGAGTGGTGGGGCAAGTACGATTTCAGCTTCCAGCTTCTGACCCCCCAGCCTTTCATCATCGACACGCTGGATGTCGAGATCATTCTCCCCCAAGGAACCAAAGTGGATGCCGTTAACCCGTCGCCGGACAAGGTCACCGGAACGCCCTACCGGATATTCTACTCCTACAGCCTCAGCGATGTCACGCCCTTTACTGACCTGACCCTGGAGATGCGGTACAGGTACATTGCATTCTGGGCCTGTCT
>CAYSNV010000011.1:0-12997 GCA_964432545.1 uncultured Candidatus Bathyarchaeia archaeon
GCACATAGAGATCTACGGCGAGAAAGGAAGTATCTCATTTAATCTCGAAAGAATAAACGAACTCAAGGTGCATCTTAGGAGCCATGATGTCAAGGATCTGGAGCCCAGCTTCCATGACACGCTGATCACTGAGGCGTACCATCCGTACTGGGAGAACTGGTGGCCTCACGGACACGTCATCGGCTGGGAGCACGCGCAGATACACGAGGTCTACCACCTGCTGGATGCCATAGCAAACGATAAGAACGTAGGACCGATCGGAGCGACCTTTGAAGACGGCTATAGATGCAATGTAGTTCTCGATTCTATAATCAAGTCAGCGAGTACAGGTAAGAGAATTCAAGTGAGCTACGGACTGTAGTGACGGGCTACGCTCCCCACCCTTTTTTGAATAGACGCTACGCAACGAGTGGTCGTGAACCAGCTCCCACGCAGGGTTAACTCAGAATCCAGCGCAAGCTCTGCTGGCGTGACTGTGCAAGTTCTTCATGCCCCTCCGCAGGGAGATGCGGTGGGAATTCGACAGGAAAGGGAAAAGAAATCGCAAAGCTTATCACCTATAGAAACCATTTCAATATTCTCATGCTTGATGAAAAAGACTACCAAATCCTTGAGGTTCTTAGGGACGACGCCCACCTCACGATAAACCGGATGAGCAAGGAGACCCTTATCCCCATAACCACGATCCACAACAGAATAAAGAGACTTGAGAGAGAAGGCGTCATCAAACGGTACACGATCGAGATAGACCACAAGAAGATCGGAAAGGAGATTCAAGCATACGTTTTGCTGACGGTGAACTATTCGTTGCCGACAGGAAAGAAGATACACCAGATGGATGTCGCACGGTCGATCAGAGCTCTCCCAGAGGTGGAAGAAGTCAAGATATTGACCGGCGTCACTGACATCCTCATCAAGATCAGGACGCGGAACATCGATGAGCTGAACAACTTCGTCATAAACAAGCTGAGAGAAATAGAAGGCGTCGACAAAACGCAAACCATGATCGTGCTCAACGAACTCTGAGACGCTAAGATACATGCTCGTGGGTTGCAGTCCCAGGAATCTATTCGAACAGCACAGGCACGCGCATCATTCACCTCTCTCGTAACTCAGTTCCCTCACGAGCGCGCGCGACAAAGGCGCAAGACAATCCACCGAACCAAGTTGACAGGGGAGCCAAGCCGAGAAGAAGTAACCGAGATGGGGCAGATTCATAATGTTTAAGTATCGTCCGCTGAGATAGTCCGTCCTGACTGGATGACCTTCTTTGGGAGAAGAGACTAACACTCAAGAATGCCCAAAGCACGCGGGCAAGGCTACTGCTTTGGCAGCGAGTCTCCAGCTGTACTTTCTACCGGACGCTTCCCTCTCCTGAAAAGGGTCGCCATCATCTACTGTAGTATACAAGCCCTAGGAGGAATGAAACCGTGAAGAAGTATGAGTTACCAGATCTCCCCTACACGTACAACGCGCTGGAGCCGGTGCTCTCCGAAGAGATCCTGAAATTCCACCACGATAAGCACCATAAAGCGTATGTCGACGGTGCAAACGCGATTCTAGAGAAACTGCAGGCTGCACGGGACTCAGGATTCAAAGATGTCGACATCAAGGCTTTGGAGAAAGATCTTTCATTCAACGCCTCAGGACACGTTCTCCACTCTCTCTATTGGCAGAACATGAAGCCGGGGGGTGGGGGAACTCCTGGAGGGGCTTTGGCCGATATGATCAACAGGGATTTCGGCTCATTTGACAAGTTTAAGGCGCAACTGTCGAACGCAGCAAAGAAGGCGGAAGGCTCAGCGTGGGGCCTTTTGGTCTACGAGCCAGTCCTCGACCAGCTTTTGACGCTCCAGGTTGAGAACCACCAGAAGCTCTCTATCCCTGGAGGTGTACCTCTCCTCACCATCGACGTTTGGGAGCATGCGTACTATCTCCAGTACAAGAATGATCGGGGATCGTACGTGGATCAATGGTGGAATGTCGTAAACTGGGATGATGTCGAGAGGAGACTGGCAAAGATCAAGAAATAGCGACCGGACAGAACGTGAAGTCTCGAGCAGGGCCGCCAAGACTCCCACTATCAGGAGTTTATCGAGTCCATTAGACCTGCCTGCAACTGAACGTCAGGAAAAAGTAGCGAGAATCAATACCCGAAGCGCACACACGTTCCACGCGCGGCAGAGTCAAAAACGACAGCTGTCAATCCAGAAGTGTCCATGCAGCAGCGCGTGCACCGCTCTCAGCGTCTCTTTCGCTCGCGGCGCCACAGATGATGATTACGTCTCCCTCTGAAGGGGCGAAAACCTCCAAGATCTTGTCACGGTCCCTCGTCCACTCCTCTGGAGGGGAGCGGTCGGCAGGCGGGACGTACAGTCTCCCTTCTTGAAGACCACCGTGACCGCGCCCAGAGCCCCTGCTCTTACAGCCGCATCGCGCTGCTCGATGCCAACTCTGACCTCATCAGCAGACCCTTTGACCTGAATGCCATAGACGCAGGTGCCGACGGCTATGCTCATGCCCTCGATCCTCACCCTCTTCCCTAGTTTCACATTCAATTCGTTGAGTACTCTCTGTCCCTTCTTGGTGAGGACTGCACCAGATTTCCTGACATCTATGATGCCTGCTGCGTGAAGGTGGTCGATGATGGTACGTGTTGCGCCTTCGCCGATCTGCAGCTTGTGGGAGAGAGCGGTTCTCCCAATGGAGCCTTCGCCGATCACCTCTAATGTTTTAGACAGTTGAAACTCATTGAACGAGGGAGAAGGACCCAACGCTGAAGGTTTCGCGAGACTCCTCAAGAGCTCTGTCGCCTTCAAACCTGATCACCGCTTTGTGCCTGGCGCAAGGACGCTGACTCCTGTTTCAGCCTCTTCAGGGTTAAGACTGCTTCATCGTAGGATTCTGCCGTTAATACCTTTTCAGCGACAAGTTCTTTAAAGTCTTTCTCAGCTTTGCCGCCTGTGAAGTCCCGTTTGGTCAAGGTCTCTGGTTTAATGATGATGACCGGTATCTTGCGGCTTGCAGCGATCTGCGCGGCTTCAAGGTTTCTCAGGTTTCCGCTTCCCAACGGGAAATCGCTGATGATGGCTGCGTCTGAGCTAAGGATCTGCCGTACATTCGCCTGGTGTGCATGCTCAGTGATCGGAGAGAAAGGTGCTTCAGGAATCGTGCTGATAGGGAGTTGCTGGGCGACCTCGTAGTCTGAGTCGAGAATGTTAAGAACACCGGTGGAGACGGTGAATCCCTCTTCGGTCAGCCGTTTCATAAGGTAGGCCCCTGATCCACCGCCGCATATGAGATGCACCTTGAAGCTGCTGCTGCGAACCTCTGTGCGTGGCGTGGCTGAGAGCGGGATGAAATACAGGGAGTTCGTCAAGGGGTGATGACGAATGTACACGTCAACCCCGAAAACCTTGGCGACGTTATCTTTAGTAAGGACTTCTTCAGCCTCCCCTAGTGCGACGATCTTCCTTTTGTGCAGGAGAAGTAGGCGATTACAGTACTTGACCGCAAGGTTGAAGTCGTGGAAGACAGCGATGATGAGTAGCTTCTTCTCTCTGCAGAGGTTCCGAAGTACCTCCATAATCTCAAGCTGGTTGCTGATATCAAGGTGGAGAGTGGGCTCGTCGAGAAGTAGGATCTGAGGTTCCTGAGCTAGAGCCCTTGCGATGATCACGCGCTGCCTCTCCCCTCCGCTGAGTTGGGTAATCGACTTTCGTGCCAGGTGGGAGACACGGGCGGTGGCCATCGCCTCCAAAGCGATCTGGAAGTCCCGGGAGCCCTCCCCCTCGAGCCGGGAAAGATGAGGACTCCTGCCCATTAGCACAATATCCAAAACGGTGAAGTCGAGGTAAGTTGGGGAGGTCTGGGGAACGACGGCCATCGTCTGCGCCAGCTTCTTCTGAGGGATGCCGGAGATATCTTCCCCGCTGATAAGAACTGTGCCCACCCGAGGTTTCAGTTGCCCGCAAAGGGTGTTGAGAAGAGTAGTCTTTCCTGCACCGTTAGGACCTAAGATCCCTAAGAACTCGCCCTCGTCAGCCTTGAAGCTAATATTCTCGAGGATCTCCTCGGAGTCGTAGTAGCAGTCGACACCTTGAACCCTAATGAGGACCATTGGCTGCACCTTCAGCCTTTGTATGAGGCGCCCTTCCTCCTTAGAAGATAGATGAAGAAGGGCCCTCCGCATAGGGCTGTAATGATTCCAACAGGGAGATCTACGGGGAAGAACAGGAGCCTCGAGGCGAGATCGGATAGTCCCAGAAAAATGGCGCCGAGCAGAAGTGAGGCGGGAAGAAGAATGCGATGATCGGGGCCGATAACGATTCGTGCCATGTGGGGGATGATCAACCCCACAAACCCGATTAGACCGCTGATCGAAACCGCAGCAGCGGTGAGAAGGGAGGCTAGAGTCACCAAAACCCTCTTGGTCCACTCGACGTTGACTCCTAGATGGCTCGCATGGTCCTCCCCCAGAGCTAGCAGATTCAGGTCTTTGCTGAAAAGGGAGATCCCTGCGACGCTGATCACAGTCATCAACGCGACAGACCCCACCTCCCTCCAAGTGACGTAGGAGAACCCGCCCATCAGCCAGAAGATGAGTTTGTGGAGGTCCCCGCCCGCGATGACCTGAAGAGTGGAGATGACCGCTGAGAGGAAAATCGTAACCGCTAGTCCTGAGAGCAGAAGGTTCACCACAGAAGTCCGGGGGCCGGATCGGCTGAGAGTATAAACTAGAAAAACGGTTCCAAGGGAGGTTCCGAAGGCCAAGAGCGAGACAGCGGTGAACCCAAACGCCCCAAATCCCAAATGGAGAACGATAGCTATCGCAGCGCCTAGGGCTGCCCCTGAGGAAACGCCGATAACGTACGGATCCGCCATGGGGTTTCGCAGGATTCCTTGAAAGACCACGCCGGCTGTTGAGAGCGCCGCGCCCACAATGATACTCCCGAGGACTCGGGGCAGGCGCAGATCAATAATGATCAATCGATCGTTAGCAGAGACTCCAGTCTGTTCAGCAAGCGAGCCTGTGAAAGGAATGTTACTGAGAAGAATCCTCACGACTTTGGAGAAGGAGACCTGTGCGTACCCGAAGCTGAGGGACACTATTGCCGTAATCACAAGCAAAACGATTAGAGACACAACTATGAGCTTCCATCGCCTGTAACGTTTGAAGTGAGATTCCAAGGCTTCATACGAGGCGTCTTTCAAGTTATACCATCTAAGAGCGATTGGTCGCTGCAGCAGTTATTAACTTCACATATTGATTATAAGAGGTTATTGGTTGGATAATCCATCCAAACCTTTAAAAACGGTCGCAGGCATAGGTCTACTGAACAACGACACGAAAGGGTCAAGCCATTGAAGCGGGCGGACGAGCTTGCCAGAGCAGAACTGAGAGAGATCGCGACATGCCCCCACGGCGGAGACGTGGAATTGAGGATCGAGGCAGAGAAGAGTGAAGATGAGGAGATCCTCGATTTCAGCTCAAATGTAAATCCGCTAGGGCCGTCGCCAAGAGCTCTCAACGCCATTGAATCGAGTCTGTGGTCAATAGCTTTCTACCCTGACACGAACTCCACAAGGCTGAAAGAGGCTGTTGCGCAGCATTTCGGGAATATAACACCCGGCAACGTTGTCGTAGGGAACGGCTCATGCGAACTGATCTACCTCTTTGCCAGCGTCTTTGCATCTAAGGGAGACGAAGTGCTCATTCCTGTACCCACCTTCGGGGAGTACGCAAAAGCAGCAGCTATAGCAGGAGCAAGAATCATTCCCATCCCTCTCAATGACGCGTTCGCGGTGACCTCTAGTCAGGTCACGGGCGCGCTTACGCCTTCTACAAAAATCATTTTCCTCTGCAACCCCAACAACCCGACGAGCAGATTGATTGAGAAAAAGAACCTCTTGGAGATCGTCGAATTCGCCCTGCAAAGAGATGTCCTTGTTCTCATCGACGAGGACTTCATGGATTTTGTAACCCCGCGGAAACGATTTACATTTGTGGACGAAGTTGAGAGATACTCCAACATCTTCATTCTCAGATCATTCACGAAAGCTCATGCTTTGGCGGGGCTTCGGGTTGGATTTGGGATAGGTGCAGAAGACGCAATAGAACTTCTGGAGAAGGTAAAGCCGCCGTGGAACGTCAACTCTCTAGCTCAGGTGGCGGCCATTGAAGCAGTGAGAGATCGTCAGCACCAAGAAGAGACGAACGCAACCATAGAGTCTGAAAGAAGGTACCTCTACCGAGAACTCCGCACGATAGACGGAATCACGGTGCACCCAGCAGATGCCAACTTCTTCCTCATCAACTTGGGGAAAAGCAGGTTGAAGGCTCCCCAGCTGAAGCAGGCTATGCTCCGAAGACGTATTCTGATTCGAGACGCCAGCAGCTTCACAGGTCTGAGCGAGGACTACATTCGCATCGCCATCAGAAAACGCCGGGATAACTTGCGATTCCTCGAAGTCTTCAAACAGCTCTTGGAGAGCCGGTCGTAAATGATTACGCAGGCGCGCACATGCGTGAGAAATGCTCTGCGCTCAGGGAGGCTGCGTGGAGAAGACAGAGAGTGCAAATACTATCCGTGCCATTTCAAGGGCCAAGACTGCACGTGGTGCTTCTGTCCCTTCTATCCCTGCAACGATGCCAGTACGGGAGGAAAGACGATATATCTGGAGGAGAACGGGAGTGCGGTCTGGAGCTGCCAAGAGTGCACCTTTGTTCATGAGCCTGCGATTGCAGAGCAAATCCTCACGCGACTCCTCAAGTATTCCAAGACGGCGCCTCCCACTATTCTCCCAAAAAAAGTGTTTGCCCAGATCAAGCAATCCCAAAGGAGAGGAAAAGCAAGGACGCTAATGGTGCAGGGAAACGCCTCGCACTGCGGAAAGACGACACTTACCGCAGCCATCTGCAGGATACTGACGAAGCTCGGATACAAAGTAGCGCCATTCAAAGCACAGAACATGTCCCTGAACTCCTACGTGACCGAGAAGGGAGAGGAGATATCGCGCAGCCAGGCCTTTCAGGCGTTCGCGTCTGGGATCGAACCCTCCTCTGACATGAACCCGATCCTGATAAAGCCGAAGAGTGACCGCCAATCCCAAATCGTCCTTTACGGAAAACCATTCAAAGACGTGACGGTGAACGAATACTACAGGAACTTCGCGCTGAATGAAGGGCTTAAGAGCGTCAAGGAGTCTCTTCAAAGACTCGCCTCACAGTACGATTTCGTGATCGTCGAGGGAGCTGGCAGCCCCGCAGAAGTCAATTTGGACCCGTTTGAAATCGCGAACATGAGAGTCGCAGAGCTCGCGGATGCGTCTGTACTCCTTGTCGGGGACATCGACCGCGGCGGCGTTTTTGCAAGTCTCGTGGGTACGATGAGGCTGCTCAAAAGACGACACCGAAGACGTGTGAAAGGCTTCATTATCAACAAGTTTCGCGGAGACATCTCTCTCCTGAAACCAGGCATAAAAGAAGTGGAGAAGATCACGCGAAAACCGGTGCTGGGAGTCGTCCCCTTCATCACCGACCTGCGGCTCCCCGCGGAAGATTCACTCTCCATAGAAGATGCTCGAAGGGAGAGACCCAGATTGAATATCTCTATTATTCGGCTGCCCAAGATCTCGAATTTCACAGATTTTGAGCCGTTCAGAAATGTAGGCGTGGAGGTAAGATATGTCGACGCGGCCGATGATCTTGATACCAGTGACGCCATCATTATCCCTGGAACAAAGAACACGTTGCATGATCTCTTCTGGATGAAGGCGTGCGGAATAGCGGAGAAGATTCGTCAGCGTTCTGCTTCCCATGTTCCCGTCATCGGCATATGCGGTGGCTTCCAGATGCTGGGGAAATCGATTACCGATGAGTCGGGTTCCGAGGGGGGACGCAAAGGAGTGTTCGAAGGGTTGAATCTCCTCGATGTCTCCACCACTTTCAGAGAGTACTCGAAGGTGACGGAAAGAGTGGCTGCTGAGGTGGTCGGCGACGGACCTATCCTCTCTAATGCGCGCGGAGCGAGGATCGACGGATATGAAATCCATATGGGCGTGACTGAGTACGCGGAGAAGGCGAAACCGCTGTTCAAGATCGTGGAGAATGAGGGAGACCTGACTTTCGACGGCGCGGTAAGCAGAGACGGCTTGGTTTTCGGGACATACTTGCACGGCGTTTTTGACCAGCCAGCCCTGAGAAACGCGCTGCTGAGCTACCTAACAGGGGTGAAGAATCTTAGGGATGATTTCCTCTCGGATGAAGATGTGAAAGGCGTGTGGGAGCGTGACCTTAACCTCCTCGTGAAGACGGTTGAAACCAGCCTGGATATGCGATACATTCTCTCCCTTTTGGGGGTCAAACCGCGGAAGAGAAGACTGGGATGACCGAGATCACCATCCCTCATTATCTGGGCCAGATGATCGTTCTGGGGTTAGCTGTGCTTCTAGATTTGGCTTTAGGCGAGATGCCTGAGAAAGCCCACTTGACTGTGTGCGTGGGGAAGATGACAGCCTTTCTCGACAGGAAAGCCCAGAGATCGTGGTTGCGGTCAAGACCTGGAGGGTTGCTTGCTGCGATCTTCGTGATAGGCGTCTTCACTCTGCTAAGCTATCTACTCATAGTGGTGGTGAGGACCTTTCTCGGCGTGATCGGCTACGTACTGATCTCTGCGTTATTGTTGAAGATGACGTTTGCAGTTCGATCCCTTGAACAACATACGATACCTATCGCCAAGTCTCTCCAATCAAAGGATCTCCCCAGAGCAAGAAGCCTATTGGGGAGAATCTCCCGGCGCGATTGCTCGAGTCTAGATGACAACCTCGTCGCATCAGGTACGGTCGAGGCGATCGCCGAAGGAACCGTCGATGGGATTATCGCCCCGCTTTTCTATTTCATGATCTTCGGTGTCCTAGGCGCGGTCGTCTACCGCGCGATAAACACGCTCGACTCGATGATAGGATACCGGACAGAAGCCTATAGGGAGTTTGGATGGGCCTCAGCAAAGCTCGACACAGGGGTGAACTTCATCCCCGCTCGCCTTACAGCTCTCCTAATGACCCTCCTTTCCCCCGCCTGCGGACGAACCTGGAGACGAGCATGGACTGTGATGTGGCGCGACAAGAATAACACGGAGAGCGTGAACGCGGGATGGCCGATGGCTGCGATGGCAGGAACCCTCGGCGTCCAGTTGAGGAAGCTAAGCCACTACACGCTAGGAGAATCGTCTGAAGAGATCAGTTCCACGCATATTCTGAGGGCGCTCTCTGTGATGAAAGGAACGACCGCCCTTTTCATTTTTCTAATCGCCATTCCCGTTCTCATCATCGGGAGGAATAGTGTCAGAGGGATCTGGCTTTGAGGGAGGAGATAATCTTCGCCTACAACCAAGAAAAGGGAAGAAAGATGGTGGGAGATCTACGTGGCAAAAAGCCGGTGTTTGTGTGTATCGTGGCTACCACAGATACGGCGAAGATCCCGGGGCTTTCAGCCGCTGGCCAAAATCCCGATCTGACGGACTACACGCCACCTGCAGACGTGGAGCTCCTGTACTATGATCGGTGCAAATGCTTTGACGGAGTCCCGGTGACTCCTGAAGGGATCCCAACCCCCGCTCTGATCACCGCGTCAGCGCTGAAACTTGGGCAGATCCCGGTTTTCGTTGTTAACGGAGGTTTGAGAGTCCTTCCCCAGACACCGTATATCGACGTCGGCGGGGCCCCTGGGACTGACATAACGTCGGGGAAGGCTGTCGCAAACGTTCACGAGATTATCGAGAGGACGAGAATTGCGGGGCGGAGCTTCGCCAACAGCGCCGAGTATTTAGTGATTGGGGAGAGTATACCCGGTGGCACGACGACAGCTCTTGCGCTCCTTCTAGCCCTTGGAGTAGATGCGGAGGGAAAGGTGAGCAGCAGCATGCCTGTCAACCCTCACACGTTGAAGACGCAGGTGGCGATGCGGGGGCTCGACTCTGCAGGGATCAAGTTCGGAGATCTAAGAAGCGATCCAGAGAAGGCGATCGAGCTCGTCGGCGACCCCATGCAAGCAGCCGCGGCGGGGTTCGTACTAGGGGTCGGTGGAGAAATCCCGCTCCTCCTTGCGGGAGGAACACAGATGGCAGCGGTTGCAGCCGTTCTCCACTTCTTGAAACCTGAGTGTCTCGAACAGGCGGTGATCGCGACGACGCGATGGATAGTGCAGGATCGAACCTCAGATATCAGAGCATTGGTCGATCAGACAGCTCGTATACCGATCGTTGCAGCCAACCTCAACTTCTCCCAATCGACGCACAGAGGTTTAAGCGCTTATGAAGAGGGCGCGGTGAGAGAGGGTGTCGGTGCAGGCGGAGCCGCTGTCGCAGCCATATTGAAATCGCAAGGCGGAATAACCTGCCAGATGCTGCAACACGAAATAGAAGTGAACTACACGCAAATGATGAGGAGATAGAGAATGTACAACAGCCCTATGCGCGGGATCTCATGCACAATCAGACAGAAGACACTAATAATAAGCTCGGCAACCCCGCTAAAGGTGCTGACTTCCGCGGTGCTGAACCCTGAACTGAGAGAGGCTGACACGATCATCAACCATCAAGTGGCGAAGGATTTCGACGAAAGAAGCCCGCAGAGGTACATGAGAAACATCGCTGAGAAGCTGCACCTGAACCCCGCCAAGACCGTGGGGTTGATGACGGCGGTGGATGTGCGCAACCATGTCGCAAAGACATTGAGAGAACGTGGTATCGAAGTCACCGCGATCGTGACCGGGGGGGTCTCAAACCCGGCTACCGCAGGGGACGACCTCACTCACACGCCGGTTGGCACCATCAACATTGTCGTCTTGACCAATGCCAAGCTGGTAGGGGGAAGTATGGTGAATGCCGTCCAGACCGCGACTGAAGCCAAGACGGTCGCTCTCCGCGCGCTAGACGTCAGAAGCCGTTTCTCCAAGAGGGCGGCATCGGGAACCACATCCGATGCTGTAGTCGTGGGCTCAACCCAGCGTGGCGAGGCGACCACGTACGCAGGGACCGCAACTTGCCTCGGGAAGTTGATCGGAAAGACGGTGTCAGAAGCTGTAAGAGACGCTATCACAAAAGATATGGAGTTCAAGCAGAGGATGGCTTTGAAAAAGCGGCTGGAGGAGTACGGGATCCGTTTTGACGACCTCGTGAAAACGTGGAGACAACTCTACATCCACCATCCATCGATGGGAAAGCTCAAGGACGTTGAGAATCTTGTGGCTGAGAACTTGGAGAACGCTCTTTCAGACTGTAATGTCGCGTCACTTGTTCTCGCTGGTTTGAGGCTTGAAGAAGACGGAGCCAGCGGGCTGATCCCAGGGTTGGGGAAGACCACGTCAAGAGATGACCCGGTGAGCCTCGTTGCAGATGAGCTCCTAGGGTTAGCGATCGCGGACTACCTTGCCGGGAGCAGAGGAATATTCGAGTTCTACCGTTTCGATCGCCTCAAACCCGGCCTCCTGAAGAAGCTCGGACCCTTCGCCGACGATGTCATCGGAGGCTTGGTGAGCGGAGTCTCCTCCTCGGTCTACACTCAGATCCTGAGCAAAAGGCGATAAGGTTGGGGTTGGGCAGAGGGCTCAAGAGCCTTCTCGGGTTTTTGACGATCGTTCCCGTGAAGACGCAGCAGGACTCGCTTGAGCAAGCCTCCAGATACGTTGCCGCGTTTCCTCTCGTAGGCGCGTTCATAGGGCTAGTAGCGGGAGGGGTGGCATGGGGTCTCCAAGCGGCCCTCCCACCCCTTGTCACGGGGTTCCTGACTTTGGGGGTGATCCTGCTTGCGACAGGACTACACCACACGGACGGGCTTCTGGATTTAGGAGACGCGTTGGTTTTCCAAGGAACCGCCGAGGAGAAGCTCCGGGTGATGCATGACCAGAACACTGGTGCGGGTGGGTTTGGGTTAGGCTTGATCGCGCTCTCCGTGACAGCGGTGTGTATTGGTGGGCTCACCAGAGATGTCGTCGTTCCCAGCCTTGTCGTGTGCGAAGTCGGTGCGAAGTTCTCCATGGTTCTTTTAGGGTATGCGGGTGTTTCCGCCAGTGAGGGGTGCGGGAGGTATTTCGTGAACGCGATGCATGAGAGGCTCGGCCCTGTCCGTCTACTCGGTGCACTGTTCTTCTCCTTGGTAGTGTGCTTTTTCTTGCTGAGAGCACCCGGTGTCCTAGCATTGATCGCGGCATCTGCATCCAGCCTGATTCTTGCCGGAGTCTCGAAAAGACAGTTTGGAGGCGTGACGGGGGACGTTTTCGGTGCAGCAAATGAGGTTGGGCGCATGGCAGCACTACTTACCGTCGTAGGTGTACTACGATGGCTGTAGCCGCGCTGGTCATGGCGGGCGGAAAAGGCAGCCGCATGAAAAGCGATGTCGAAAAACCGTTAACCCTCTTTCACGGGCGGCCGATGATCCTTTATGCTATTGAAGCAGCAGAGAACGCGACCACGGTCAAGGACGTCTACGTGGCTGTCAGCCCCAACACCCCCCAAACATCCCAGAAAATGAGAGAACTTGGGGTGAAGGTCGTCGAGACTCTGGGAAGGAACTACGTTGCAGATATGCAGATTGCGATAAAGAGGATGGCGCTGAAGGAGACGTTGATTCTCTCAGCCGACCTTCCTCTGTTAGATGCAGCCATTATCGACCAGATAGTCAGGTATTATCAGGCCTCAGGGAAACCCGCGCTCACCGTGATGGCTCCACTGGCTGGTTACCGCCGGCTGAAACTTGAACCCGACTTGAAGATCAAGATAGACGGGAAGACGCTGGTGCCGGTGGGAGTCAACTTCATCAACGGAGACCTCATCGACCAGCCTGAAGTCGACGAGGAGATACTCGTAATGAACGATGTGCGGGTGTTACTCAACGTAAACACTGTGAAGGAGCTGCAGCTGGCAGAGAAGCATTACAGAAAGCTTAGAACGCCCGCTCCTGTCGAGGGGATACCTGAAGGAAAACCTAAGTTGGCGTA
>CAYSNV010000012.1:0-12965 GCA_964432545.1 uncultured Candidatus Bathyarchaeia archaeon
CTTCCTTACGTACCTGCTAATGTAGTAGACGATGAGGGCGCCCCAGAAGCAGATGAGCGATGCTATGACCACAAGGATTCTCTGAACGATGGCTCCGGTCGTCGTCAACTCCATGTAGGGAGGTAGGGCCCACGGCCACGTTATCAAGCCGTACAGCGCTAGGAACATGAATATGGTGGAGATGATGCCTGCCACGGTGAGCACCGGTATCTTGCCCACTTCAACTTGCGCGGGTGTCCCGGTATACAGCTTCTTCCTTCTGTAGGCGAAGAGTATGCCCGAGATCGATGTGACGAAGTAGGTCAACGTCGTGCTGATGGTGACCGCCGCGATCCAGCTTACAAACGCCACCGACCACGTGTAAAGGGCCAGCGCGATCTCTGAGAGGACGAAAACGAGGAGTATGGCATACGTTGGTGCGTGGGTTCTTGGGCTGACTTCGGATAGCTTGTCCGGGAATATCCTGTCGAAAGACCATGCCATCACCGACCTGCTTGTGAATGTGTAGACGAAGATCATGGTGCCGAACGGCCACAGGATGAATCCCAACCCCATTATCCAGAGCAGGGCTGTATTCTGAGCACAGATGCTGGCGAAGAGGTTGTATGAGGCAGGGATCGGTAGCGGGCTCTTGCCGATGAGCTGCAGGTAGTAGAGGCTGCTGAGGAACTGGTCGCCGATAACATACTGCATGCCATAGGCCATGATCAAGGTCAAGGGGGCAAGTATGGCTAAGGATCCAAAGATGGAGAACGCCATGTTCTTCTTCGGGTTTTGGAGCTCGCCACCGGCGTAGACGTTGTTCTGTGTGTAGAGAACGGTCAGTCCTGAAAAGCCGATCGCGATCAGCGCCAGCCACATGTCACTCCACTTCTCCATTGCCGGGAAGCCCTCTTGCCCCGCTGTCTCTATCGTCCCTGCATACGAGGCTAAGGCGTTAAATCGGCTCACAAAGGCGTCGTGGGATGTGAAGGCGATAACGAAGATAGCGACGCAAACACCGATCATACCGAGCACCCACAGGATCTTCTGGGCTATCATGCTAGGCCTCAATCCCCTCAAGACTATCACGACAATTGCGATGTTGAAGATTGTGGCCAGCATGAAGCTCACTTCAGGGAGAGTGACCCATGTCGCCGCGCTGATGAGACCTGCATTGCCAGTCGACAGCCCGAGTGTCGACAGGAAGCCGGCCACTCCAATGGAGAGTACCCAGTTTCCGTAGACGCTGATGAAGAATCCGGCAGGTATGATCATGGCAACGTTCGCCGCAAAGCCCAACGCTGGAGTTAAGCTTCGAGTGTTGAAGACATAATCTCCGCCTGAGAGTGGAAATGTGGAGCCGAATAGCACGTAGACGATATCCAAGAACACTGCTGCGATGATCGCGAAGATGATCGAGCCTGTCATGTGTGCGCCTGGAAAGGTTGAGGGGACGAATAGTAACCCCACGGCGCCGAAGATGAGATTCGCCAAGAGCATGTTTCCGATCAGGGCGTCGGTGCCCGTTATGCCCCTGACTAGGCCGCTAGCTTTCCTGACAAACAGTTTTTCTTTTTCCATGGAACTCGCGTCCCATGGTGAATTCATAATCGACGATGTGACTATTTAAGACTATCATTTATTGCGAGGCGGCCGCCGATGCCAGACGGGATGTATCACCAGCTCCCCGGGCTAAGATCGCTCCACTTCTTCAACGTCCCGGTACCATTTCTGTTTGGGTCCTATCTTCGCCCGCATCTTCCACCGGGCCGACTTCGGCGCGCGCTCAATCTCCTCTTGGAGACGGCTGATCTTTGAGACGACATCGGCTTTGTCAGCCTCCTGCAGCACGTTGTGGTCTTGTACAGAGGTCTTGATCTTCTCCAGATTGGTCGTTGAGGTGTAGTAGAATCCCCAGTCCTTTGAGAGAAGTTCAGAGATGTATTCTGCGTTGACGGTCTCTTGATCCTTGTCCCCTACCTCATGCTCCCTCAAGAGTATTACGCAGTCTTTGACGTCCTTCTCCATTATCTGAACGATTTGGAGTTTCTCCAGGAGGAGGTCGGCCAAAGGGACTGTCGGATAGTCGATCTCCAGCCTGTCCTTGAAATCGATGGTGTGGCACATCTCAAGCCTATCGAAGAACACGTCGCTGACCCGCTTGTTTTCTGGATCGTCGAAGATGTACCGGTTGAAGTATCTCATGATCATGAGGCGACGCCGGTCGAACTGGTACCCCATCTTCAGGAAGAAGTCAACGATCCTGTCTCTCTGGGCGCTGTATGACATGAAGTCAATGTCGGAGATCTCTCGTGCGAGGCTCTCTTGGAGATGCGAAAACCGGGAGGAGTGTATCATGAATGCGGTGGCTCCCATGATTCGAAGGGTGATGCCTCGAGCTCGAGCGGCATCCACGAGCCGTCGCGCTTCGTCGATAAAATTACCGAGCGGCATGTGGTCGCCCCTTCAGGGCTCTTGCTTACATAGGGCATCTTATTTAAGCTTGATCTACAGTAGCGCGTTCAGAACCGATCGCGGCTCACACACATCCTAAGATTTAAATCTCTGATAAAGGGTAGCATAGGGTGGTGTGTTACTGATGGCGTTCGTCGGTCCCTGGGAGATAGCGCTGATCCTCATCGTCGTTATTCTCTTCTTTGGCGCGAGGAAACTGCCCGAGTTGGCCAAGTCGATCGGCGAGGTTGTGAAACAGTACCGCTCCGCCAGCGGATCCACAGCGGAGGGTTCCCAAGGGACAACGGCCGCTCAGATCGAGGAGCAGAGGTTACTCGAGACGGCGAAGAAGCTCGGAATCGAGACCAAGGGCAGGACGATTCAAGAGATCTCAGATGAGATCCTGAAGAGGGCCAAGTAGCGGTCTGAGCTCTATCTTGAACAGCGGCTAGCGGTTCAGGACAGTAACCTTCCCAAACCTTCCTATGTTGAGCTGGATCTCGCCTCTAAAGCTGCTGGTGTACCCGTTCTCGATCTGGACTTCGTCGTTGACGTGAACCTTATCTATCGTTTCGTTCCACAACGAGAGCTTTATCGTACCAGTGTCGTCTTGGAGTACCGCGGTGGCGACTCTGCTGTTCTCGCCGAACCTGGTGGTGACTTCGCGGGGATCCGACACCTCGACAATCTTGCCAGTGACGTTAATCCTTCTCATACCATCAGATTTGAGATCTGCAATCTTCACATTCTCATTCTCCGTCACGGAAGATGCTTAGCCGGCATCTTCCTGAACAATAGGTAGAATCGCTCGTGATCATATAAAAGTATCCTCGCAGTCAGCATCCTGTGATCTCGAAACTGATGGCGAGAGGCTGTTTCAACTCCTCTCTACTCTTTCCCGTGACGCGGACGTTTTCTAGTTTGCAGGTGCGTTTGATGGTCTCCAGATTCTGCCGGCACATCTCCTCGTTCTCTCTATCCAGAATGATCTCAAGGGCCTTCACCGGGGTTTTCAGGGGTATCCGTTTTTCAGCTTTCATTCTGCGGATGGCCGCGATAACCTGCATGACGAGGTCACCCTCTCGCTCACCGGCGTCGTCGACGAGGCGACGATTGACCTTGGGGTACTCTTCTAGGTGGATGCTCTTCCTCGTATCTCTCATCATCTGGTAGATCGCTTCTGTGACATGGGGGCATATGGGCGCAAGGAGGACCAGGAGTCTTCTCAGGCAGTAGTTCAACGTGTACTGGGCTCTCTTCCTGCTTTCCTTGTCCGTAGACTCTTCTGAATAGAGTCTGTGCTTTACCGCCTCGAGGTACTGGTCGCAGAAGTCATGCCAGGTGAAGTTTCTGATCAGGTCGATGACGGCGTTAAACTGGAAGCCCTCGAAAGCGTCCGTGACCTTCTCTACGACTCTTTCCAGCTTGCTCAACATCCACCTGTCTGGAAGTTCGAGGGTGGGGGGCTTCTCCAAGCCCTCACCTGAGTTGAGTATGATGAATCGGCTGGCGTTCCACAGTTTCGTGAGGAACTTCTTTCCGTACTCGATATCGCTCCAGTTGAAGGGGATGTCGTACCCGGTCGCGGCGCCGCTGGCCGCCCACTGCCGGAGGGCGTCCGCGCCATACTTTTCAAGCACCTCCGACGCCTCGACGTAGTTTCCGTAGGACTTGTGCATCATCCTGCCGTCCACGCCTCTGACCATCCCGTTGACAAGAACGGTCTTGTACGGGGCCTTACCGAATAAGGCGAGGTGTTTGACCATGAGGTAGTAGTCCCATGTGCGTATGATGTCGAGGCCGTTCGGCTGGAGGTCGGATGGAAAGAACCTCTCGAACGCTTTCATGTTGTGGGGCCAGCCGCAGTGGACGGCGATGGTGATGGACGAGTCCATCCAAGTGTCCATGACATCCTTTTCGCCGACGAGGTAGGCGCACCCGCACCGGGGGCACTCCCTAGTCTTCGGGGGGTCGAGCTGGGGGTCGACGGGCAACCACTCCTCCTCTGCAACGATTGTCTCCCCGCAGTCCTTGCAGTACCATACGGGTATTGGGGTGCCGAATATTCTCTGCCGGGAGATCACCCAATCCCAGTCGAGGGAGGTTGCCCAGTCCAGCATCCGGATCTTGGAGAACTCGGGCACCCAGCGGATTCTGTTTGTCCACTCAATCACCTGCTCTGTCATCTCGCGCGTCTTCATGAACCACTGTTTCCGCGAGAGGATCTCGATAGGTGTGTGGCACCGCCAGCATGTGCCGATGTTTTGAAGGAGTTTCTCCTTTTTCTGGACGAGGCCCATCGCTTCGAGGTCGCTGGTTATTACCTTCTTGCCTTCCGGGATAGTTAAGCCCTTGTATTTCCCCGCTCCCTCGGTGAGACGCCCATCCTCCGTAATGACGGTTACTATCGGGAGTCTGTGCTTGTTCTGCCATTTGACATCTGTCTTATCTCCGAAGGTGCAGATCATGACCACTCCTGTTCCGAAAGCGGGGTCGACCTCACTGTCAGCGACGATGGGGACGCTCCGGTTGAAGAGCGGGACATCCGCCGTCTTTCCCGCCATGCCTTTGTATCTCTCGTCGCCGGGGTGGACAGCGACCGCGACGATGGCGGGTAAGAGCTCTGGCCGGGTGGTCGCTATGGCGACTTTTTTCCCCTCCACCTTGAAGACGAGGAAGTTCAGCATCCCCTCCTTCTGGATGTACTCTACCTCCGCCTCGGCGATCGCTGTTTCGCACCGGGGGCACCAGTTGACCGGATGCTCCCCTCTGTAAAGTCTCCCAGTCCTGTAGAGGTGAACAAACGACAGCTGCGTGAGCTTGTAGTAGCTGGGGTTCATCGTCTTGTACTCGAGGAACCAGTCGATCGAATACCCGATCGCCTTCATGCTCTTCTTCATTTTCTCGATGTATTCATCAGTAAGCTTGATGCACAACTCTTTGAACTGCTTGACAGGAAGGTCATTCTTCTTGATCTTGTAGATCGTCTCCGCGCGTACCTCGGTGGGCAGGCCATGGCAGTCCCATCCCTGAGGGAACTGTACGTTGAAGCCGCGCATCCGCTTGTAGCGGGCCACAAAATCAAAGTAGCACCAGTTGAGCGCGTTGCCCATGTGGAACTCCCCACTCGGGTACGGCGGAGGTGTGTCGATCGTGTAGGGCGGCCTCTTGGAGTCGTCCCAGTTGAACCTGTGAATCTGCCACTTCTCCCACAGAGTCTGGTACTTGGGCTCGCTCGCCTTGATGTCGTATCGGGTGGGGATTTCCGGGCTGTCCGCGTTTTGAGTTGCGCGGCTTCGTTCCATACGGTACTCTCCAGCTCTAATTGAACTTCAAACTTCGATGCCTACGTTATTAGGTTTATGGGGTTCCCCCTCTCCCGCCAAGGTAGTTCAAGACGTGCGCTGTTATGATAAGCAGGCCGAGCGCTGTGAACAGGATCACTGAATTGTCGATGAGATCTACGATGGAGGTGAACAATGCGGGGTGGTAGTTGGAGGCAACTCCGTAGATGTATCCGTAGCAGTTGAAGAACCAGTGAAGCAGAATGGAGGCAGGGGCGCCCCTCCACACGTAAACCAGACCCAAGACAAGACCTGCAAGGAACGCCGAGGAGATCTTTCCCACATCCCAACCGCCGCCGAAGATGTAGTGCGCCGCGCCGAAGATGAATGAGGTGGCGAAAACCGCAATCCACTCGTAGATCGAGACGCCTCTTCTCAGGCCATTTGACTCAATAGTTGGCAGTTGGACTTCGGCCTTCGCCCTCTCGGGAGATGCGAGGGAGATAAGCATCGTCTTCACCATCTTCGCAGGCCCCATCCCCTTGGGCAGGTTCCGCAGAACGTAGAGAAGAACGACGGTGCCAAGCGGGGTTATCCGAAAGCCGATCTCTTCCACTATCGAGGCGTAGGAGAGGCTGATCATCGCGACGAAGGGGTTAGGGGGAAAAGAGATTGAACCGGTCGGAACTCCGTGCGCTTCCTGGAAACTCTGAAGCAGAACCACCGCGCTCAGTAACGTGTTGGCGACAAGGGGCATCGCGAAGAGCCAGTTCCGGAAAAAGTACGTCAAAGGTCTTTCATTAACCGAGTCGACTATGGAACGGAAGGACGGGCCGCTTCGAGCTGATGCTAGAAAACAGGTGAGGAAGACTGCGGCTAGGAGCGGGAAGAGCAGTCCCACCTTGATGCTGAGCGGAAGTTGAAAGGCGATCATGTAGATCATGAAGAAGGGGCGGATGCTCGCGGCTGAGTACTCCACCCCCTCTTTCGAAGTGTAGAGCAGGTATACCGCCAGGGGGAGTGAGAAGAGGTAGCTGGCGATGGCGAGCAAGGTGAAGGTGACGTAGCCGTATTTCGCCGCAGCGGCGACGTCTTGCCTACGCGTCAAAAGCGTCCCGGCTCGGCGGCTGCCCTAACGTGGCGATTCTGGGGGAGGCGGCTGGTTTAGCAGACCTTCACGTTCCCGTAGATAAGGTCGTCGCAGAAGGCTCTAATGTCTGTCAGCTCTGCGTCGATCACTTCTCGGACTTCGTCGGCGACATCCTTCAGCCGCGTGTGTTGGTCGGGGATAAGTTCCGCTGAGGCTACGATCGGCTGGTCGATCGTCTTGCCTATCTGGCTTACGAGCCAGACATAGACCTCCAGCAGCCCAGGGATCTGTCTCATGATCTCGTCGGCGATCTTGTACGATAGGAGGTTGTATATCTTTCCCACATGGCTGACGGGGTTCTTTCCCGCGGCCGCTTCGGAGCCGGCGGGCCGGATGAGGGGGATGATGCCGTTGACGCGGTTTCCTCTGCCGACTTGGCCGCAGTCGCCGTCGTCGGCTGACGTTCCCAGAACTGTTAGGTACATTCCGTCCATGCCCCTTCCTTTTCTGTCGAGGGTGTTGAGGTCGATGATGACTTCTTCGAAGTCGACTCTTGAGACGACGAAGTCCTGAATCTCGCCAAGGATCTCGCTTTTCCTTTTGAAGTAGTGATCCTCACTTCCGATGAAGCGGTCGACGAACGCCATCGCGACCGTTAAGTGGAGTTTGTTGTTTCTTCTGACTCCCATGACCTTGACATCCTCGCCCGATTCAGGGTAGGATCTCTTGAAGTCTTGGGAGTTGAGGAATTGCTCTGTTTCGAGAACGACCCTCTCCGTGGTTGTTAGCGGGCTGAACCCTACCGCAGCGGATGTGTCGTTGGCTTCCAGAAGCTCCCCTTTTCTCTTGAAGATGTCGGTGAGCGCTTCAGATCCCCGCTTTATCTCGAACTGGTACTTCAGGTGTTCTTCTGGATCGATGAACCGGAGGTTGTTCTTGAACCACCTCTTCGCCGTCTTGATGGTGATCTCTTCCACGGGGACTTTCTCTTCGTTCACCACGAAGGTCGCTCTGTCTCCGAAGACGAGGAGCATCGGTTTTGTCACCTTGCCGCCTCCGAGTTTTCTCTTGACCTCGCCGGCGACGAGGAGGCCCTTGTCGACGTTGTGGTGCATGATCGATCCGAAGCGTTTATGATATTCTTTTGAGAGTTCGTTGGAGACCTCGTTCATCAGCGCGTCGCAGATCGAGTCTGGATGGCCTATCCCTTTCCTTTCGCAGATCTCCATGGGGCGCTTCTCTAGGGGAACCTGCTTCAACTCGTTGACCACTATGTTTCTCACAGTGATCGCCGTTTCCTCGATGGACTGATAGATGGAGCCCAGCCCTTATATTAAGGGTGTGTTGATAGCAATATTCTGATAGGAATACTCTAGGTGGCGCGCGTGCTGCCAAGCTTGAAGGAGATTGAGCGCAAAAGAAGGAGTCTAGGACTGAACCAGAAGAAGCTTGCTCAACTGGCGGGGGTGAGCCAGTCGTTGATAGCGAAGATAGAGTCAGGCGGGATTAATCCCTCTTACGAGAAGGCGAAGGCGATCTTCGACCTCTTAGAGAGAATGGAGTGGAAGAGGGATGTCAAGGCTTCAGAGGTCATGAGCCGGAGGATCGTCGGTGTCTCGAAGGGCGACCCTGTCTCGAAGGCCACTTCTCTGATGTCCAAGACAGGGTTTTCGCAGCTTCCCGTGTTTGACGGCCAGCGGGTTGTGGGCAGCGTGACCGAGAAGGTGATCCTCAACCAGATGCTTAAACTGGAGGACCCGACAGAGCTCTCAAACTGGCCTGTTGAACGGGTGATGGAAGAGGCTTTTCCGCGGGTCGAGTCCTCAACCCCCTTCGGTGTCGTCTCGTCGCTCCTTCAGTACGCCTCAGCGGTGCTGGTGACGGACAAGGGGGACGTGGTGGGGATCGCAACGAAAGCCGACTTGATCAAGATCATCCGCTGACGAGCCTTCTACTTCTTCGCCGTAGCCGAGACGATGTGTATGATGTCCCGGTCCCTCACCACGTAGTCTGATGGGAGCCGAACGCTAGTGCGGGCATCAACAGCATAGATAAGGGTCCTTGCGAGCTCCGAGTGAATCTCTGTCGCTAGTGTCTTCACGGTGGAGTTGGGAGGGAGAAGGTACACGTCGGGGAGCTTGTTCCCCTTCTTGTCCGCAAGGTTCTTGAGATCCTCCACCGGGTAGGCCGCGCTCATTCCCAGCAGCTTAAAGATGCAGAGGTTGAGGGCGAACTGCACCCCGGTGCTGATCCATTTTGATAAGACCCTCTGCTGGACGTAGTTGAGCGCCCACCTCTGCTCTTCTGTAAGCATCCCCGGGTTGATGATCTTGAAAGCTTCCTCCCCGGGGACGTACTTGATGAATCCGCTCTGCTCCGCTCTCTTCAACGCGAGTTCCGCTTCGCTACAGGAGGGTATGACGATCGCCTTCTTGAACTCCTCACGGAGTCGCTCGTAGTTCTCTCCAGCGGGGGCTAAATCCATCTTATTGGCTATGATGATAGTTGGTTTGGATAGGACTCTGAGGTCTCGCGCGAAGTGGTGGAAGTCCTCCTGTGACCAGCCGTCAAACTTCTTGCCGCCCAGATCCGTCATCGAGAGCGCCTCTTTCACATGCTCATGCTTCACCTTCAGGCCGGCCAAAACTTGTGCAAGGGCTACATCCGGCGTCTGTTTGAGCTCCCTCAGCTGCTTCACTACCTTCCTTTTGCTCTTTTGAATCGTGCGTGAGAACCACAGGGTAATCTCTTCCTCGATGTCATAGATGTCAGATACGGGGCTTCCCATTCCCGGCCTGGTTATGTTCCCCTCCGCGTCGATGCTGCCTGACGCGTCAACGATGTGGAGGAGGGCGTCAGCTTGTGAGGCGACGCTGAGGAACTGGGTTCCCAGTCCTCGGCCCTTCCACGCCCCTTTGATCAGCCCGGGGAGGTCGATGAGCTCGATCGGGATGAACCGCCACCCGTCAACGCATATCGAGTTCTGAGGGTTGTCCTCGACTTTCATCTCTCTGCAGACGCAGACCGTCTGGACGTAGGCGCGGCCTACGTTAGGCTGTTTCGTCGTGAACGGGTACGTGGAGACTTCAGCAGAGAGGAGGGTCGCAGCGTTGAAGAAGGTTGTCTTCCCCGTGTTCGTCTTTCCTATGATCCCTATTTTGATCATCGAGAGTCCAGCACTCTGATTGGTTTCACTTCGATTAGAACGTTACGATTCGCTTCCTTTACCCTTGGTGCCGCGGCGCCTCCCATGCATCATCTCTCAGGGATCTGGGGTACCGCCGATAAACGTGGTCAGACAGCGAGCATGCCGCACTTCCAGTGGGGTCGGCATCTCTACCCGATTGCGGCCCCTAGTCCTTTATCGCTTCAAGAAAACTGATAACGTTCCACAGCTTCACTCTCGTGTACGGCGGCATGTTCGGGTCCTGGGAGATGTCGTCGAGGGTGGCGATAGCGTTCGAGGCACGGATGCCCATCGTCTGGGTGGTTTGAAGGGCATCCATCGCCGTCTTCGCTGCCCTCCGGATATTTCGAGGGGTGGTGTTGTCCATTGAGACTTCGTCAAGAACCGTCATGGCCTGTTGAATGCGGGCTTCGTAGTCCGCGCGTTTCTTGGAGACTTTTGCTGATCCCATGGCCTTTCCCTCGCACCTTAACCTTAAAATATGCAGTATCTAACTTATCTCTCATAAAATCTTTCCTCTTGGAGCGTGTCTTCGCCTTGAGCGTCCACGTAAAGAGGATGGCTGACTTGCTAAAGTCCGGTGCCATTCTCCTCTCAGAGCACTGCCCCGTCTGCAATTCTCCCCTCTTCGACATCAGCGGGAAGATCTACTGCGTGAAATGTGACAGGCCGGTGCAAATCGTCAAGAGCGCTGAGGAGGAGGAGAAGGTTAAGGCTGAGATATTTCTGGCCGATCTCGAGGAGACCTTTTACCTGAAAATGAGGGAAGCGATCGCCGCGGTGAAGAGTGAGAGCGAGCCTGATCGGGTCTCGAAGAACCTGACGCTGATCTCCCAGTGGCTGGATCTTCTGGAGAGGGTGAAGAGGCTCAAGCAGGGCGCGTGATACTACTCAGGCGTGTATTCTCTCGTAAGGATCTCGCGTATTCTTTTCGATTTCTTGTCCCCTATCCCTTCAACCTCTTGAAGCTCACGGGTCGATGCGGTGAAGATCCCCTCCACCGTCTTGAACCTTTGCAGGAGCCTCTTCGCCAGTGTTACGTCTACGTGGGGAAGACCTGCCACGATGAACTCCTGGAGCCACGTCGGCGAGGTAATCCTCTTCTCGCTTCGGATTCGGGGCTCCCGCGCGCTCTCTGTCTGCTCCCTTCGCGCGATCGAGTACAGGAGAAGCGCGGTCTCCGCGGGGTCTGTCGTCCAGACGACGGGAAGTTGGTAGTCTACCAGGAGGCTTGCGACAGCCCCCATTATCGACGCAGGGTTCATGTTCCGTGAGGAGGCGAGCGTCTCACCCTCTATTAGGAGGATTGGCCTCTCATACTGGCTCTTGAGGTTTGCCGCCTGCTCGAAGAGCCTTCCGTCGATGATGGAGGTGGCCAAGTCATCTGAGCTCTTCCTCTCTACGGCGACTCTATCACTGAGGATGAAATCTCCGTAAAGGAGAGACCTCATCTCCAACGTCACTTGGTATCTGGATAGCTGTCTTAGTACCTGCGACGGCGTCTCCCTCACGTCTGCGACGATCTTCACCCTCGCCTCACCCTCTCTCGGCAGTGGAGATCGTTTCACAAACTCGTCGAGAGAAGGTTGAACTTTCTCCTCATCTTTCGTAATCCTGTTCAGAACCTCTGCCATATCTTTCTCCCGCCTTCTCGCGATCCAGTAGTATGCTTCATCTCGCGTCCCTGCCGCGGCGAGCACAGTCACTCGTCCCGGACCTCTCCTCCCGGTTCTCCCGCGCCTTTGAATGTATCGAATGGCGCTGGAGACTGTGTCGTAGAAGATCACGTGGTCGCATTCGACGATGTCGAGTCCCTCCTCGCCGACCTGGGTTGCGATTAGGACGTTGTAGGCTCCTGTCTTGAAGTCGTCAAGGATCAAGGTCTGTTCTTTCTGAGAGAGGCCCTTGTCATCCGTCTTTGATGCTTGGCCCACAAGCCTTATCGCCGCTATCGGACCGCCCAGATCGTTCAGCGTCTCTACAAGTCTTGCAGCGGTCGACCTGTAGTTTGTAAATATCATGATCCTCCGTGCTCCTTCACGCAGGCTCCTCTCTACAAGCTCTGTGAGCTTGGGTATCTTGGGGTGGTCGATCCTCTGGGCGATGATCTGGTCTACGAGCTGGAGCGCCCGGGTCACGTTCTGGTTTTCAAGAAACTCTGCCGCCGAGGCTGTCCTTCGTTGCGCCATCCTCTCTCTCAGGTTTTTGACGTATGTGTGCACTGCGTCAGGTCCCTGTGTCTCAAGAAGCTCGAGAACCTTCAGAGCGTGAATCGTGGAGTAGGCCCGGATCGCGGCCTCCCTCCTCTTTTCAGGCGGGAGTTCGAGGTCTCTTCTCTTGAGGAGTTCCAGCATCTCAAGAAGGCTCCTCAGTTTTATGGTCCAGTGAGTTACTCCTTGGAGAAGACCGAGCCCGTTGAGCTTCACGCCTTCACCATCGGCGAGCTGAATGGTCTTGTCACGCCACGGGCAAAGGAGGTGGCTGACCTCCTCCAGGCCGTCGGTCCCAGCGACGTGCCATACACCTGGCCCCGCGAGAGGCTCCCTTCTCCCTCCACCTCTACCCAGCACCTCTCCGAGTACCTGGCTAGCGAGCCGATGAGACGGTCCAGGGCGCCGCCGGCTTGGAGGACGTCCATGCGGCCCAGATTGGCCACCAGCTCCTGACGCTCTTTCCCTCCGGAGACGTAATTGCGGCACAGATAAAGGTAGACGCGGGCCGAGCCGTCCTTGTTGCGTCGGATGAACTGGCGGATGAACATTCCACCAGTATCATGGCCCTACTACACGTAATTTATCAAGAGGAAGAAGGCGAAACGTTCCACCATATCTTGCCTCATGCCGCGGAAGATCGTATCTGGAGAGCAAGAAGCTCAGCTTTGGGGGCGAGTCTTGACCGTAAAAGTCAAGCCAGGAGCTTTGCCTAGCCCACCAGCGCCTCTCGCAGCCTGCACGCCACCAGGTCCACC
>CAYSNV010000013.1:0-8082 GCA_964432545.1 uncultured Candidatus Bathyarchaeia archaeon
GCGTGTCTTGGGCGTTCTTGGAGGAGAGCCGCCTTAGACGGCTACGCCTTCCCAGCATCCACACCTAGAACTGGTCTGACTATCTACGACGCTTCAAATGACATGATGCGGTGGCAGACTGACGGCAATACCAGCTTCGGCTCTATACTTCTTCTGATCCCGCTCGCGACTGCCGCAGGCGCGATGTTCAGGAAAAGTGAGTTTGAGGAACCCGTACTTCGCAGATTCTTGAGAGACATTATTGACTCGACAACCGTTGAAGATGCGCTCTACCTCTACAAGGCGATTGAGGTCGCAAGACCCGGAGGGTTGGGAAACGTGCCCTCCTTGGACGCAACTGACAAGAAGTCATATGATGCCATTCAGAACAGTCAAGTGACGTTAAAGGAGGTCTTCCGTCTATCCTCCCGGTATGATTCAATCTCACGCGAATGGTCCACGGGATTTGAGATCACTTTCGAGCTCGGTTGCCCGTACTTTAGGAGAATGATAGAACAGACAAACGATGTAAACGTCGCGGTTGTACACACCTTCCTAAGAATCCTCTCGGAGACCCCTGACACCCTCATCGCCCGACGATGCGGGCAAGAGAAGGCCGCAGAGATCTCGAAAAGGGCGCACGGAGTCCTGAAGGCGGGGGGATTGCTTTCAGGAAGGGGGAGAGCATCGATAGCACGGTTTGACAAGAAACTGAGGACGAAAGGTCATCTACTGAACCCGGGCGCCACGGCAGATTTGGCCTGCTCGTCTGTTGCAGTAGCGGTCTTAGGCGGGTTTAGGCCTTGAGAACCCCCGCAAACGGACAACGACTATAGGGAAGTGGGGTACAGCATCCAACATCTCCCACGTCACCTCCGTCGGCGAAGAGTCGAACGCTTCTGCCATGTCCCATACCGTGCGCCCTGCGCCACATCCCCGCGTCTTGTTCGCCAGCGCTGCCACATTCAGCAGTAGATCAGACCCCACTTCCCTTCCCGCGTAGGCTATCGGCGTGGACCTTGGCTTGCACCTGAAGAACCTTCCTAGGATGAATCCCATCGTCCCCAGATTGTGGATCCCTGGGACTTCCGACTTCCGCGTTGAGAAATGAAAATTGTGAAAACTGAAGGTCTTGTCGGAGTCAGCGATGACAACGTTCGTGCTGCAACCCAAGCTCGCCGCAATCTCACCTCTGATTCTTGAAGCCACTTGCGTTGCTTCCTTCAAAGGGAGACTTGAGAGGCGATAGGGGAGGTTGGTAGTGTCGATTCCCCCCTCAGACCAATGCTTTAGGCTTTGGCAAAAGCCCGCATTTCTCAAGGCGACATGCTTGTGTGCTGCCCCCTCCTCGAGTGGATAGTCTCGAATTCGTTGAATGTTCCTGTAGTTCAGCCGTGTGAGCGGGCCTAAGAAGTATCCCCACACAATTCTCATCCAGATCCTTGCCAGAAAACGGCTGAGGGAGCAAGGATTGACGCGCAACTCATCAATAATGGATCCCACCGCCGTGCATATCGCCTTCTCAGAGACGACGACGAAGTCTCCGTTTCTCAGGATCTTTGGGAGGCTCTGCACTATCTCCCCGGTAGGATTAGTGCCCGGTCTCCAGAACCTCGTCCTCACAGGGAGGATTCTTGCCCTCATGCATGACCTTGGCAAATCATTCATTTGGGTGCTTTAAAATGTAATGAAAGCTGTGCTACGTATGTCCAACCGGCGTGTCGCGTCCCTCTTCCTTGACGAGCTTCCGTGAGGAGAATCTGAAATGGCTCGTGGCCTTGAGGGAGGTAGGTCTCAATGTAGATGTTGGCAGGATCAGGTTCGAGCCTTTGCGCAGTTTCCTGATGGATAAGAGGGATCTTGTGATGCGTCTGCCAGAGAACCCAAGCCTTCTGGAACATGAATCCTTGACCGATCTTCTCAGCGCCATCCTCCACTTGAGGGAGGAACTGTCCTACAGAATCAATTTCACCAAGCTTCCTGAAACCGACATAGCCCATTCGGCGAACGACACTGAACGAGCCTACACGTTTCTAGTTCATTGCTGGCTAGACTACGTGCAGCATCTGGGAAAGAGCTATCCGTGCCTTTTCTCTCTCGTGGTGAGGGTAATTAGAATTAACCTCACACCGTCTAACCGAATACTTTTAAAGCGTTCCACGCTTTAACCCTCAGGCGTTTCCCATTGTGAAATGACGATCAGGAACGCGTAGCGCGCGTGAGAGAAATGATTCGCATCAACGTTTTCATAACTCAGGTGAATGGTGAGAGACTGTGGGGCGTCGATGCTCCTCTCCCTCCCCAAGTCCAGATCGCCGTGAACATAAACATACTAGGCCTAGAAAGGAAGACCGACTCTCTCTTAGAAGCGCCCTTCGCATTCTCGGTAAACTTCACACCCTCCATCGCTCAAATGTCGATGAGAGGAAGCAGCCAGTTGACAGGAGACAAGAAGGATCTGGAGGGCATCCTTGACGAGTTCACTCAAAAGAAGACTCCTCCACAGCAGGTTGTTCAGGCAGTTTCGAATGCTGTCTTGGCCGAGTCAATTCTCATCTCCAAGACTCTAGGGATCCCTCCTCCAATCCCCCCGATCTCCATCCCTTCTCAACAGGTCAAGAAAGACGGTAAGCTCGAATACATGACGTAATGACTTCAGGTAGCGTGCGCTTCGGATTAGTCTGAGTTGCAGATTCATGATCAAGCAACTGAAGAAGAAGCTATGCGATACTTCCAAAATGATGTATGACAGGGGCCTCGTCTGGTGCAACGGCGGGAACGTGAGCATGCGGCTTCCCAAAACCGGCACCTTCCTTATCACGCCGACAGGGTTTAACAAAGGATGGATCGAACCTGACGATCTCGTCACTATCGACTCTACAGGAGGGATTCTCGAAGGGGAGAACAAGCCCTCCGTGGAGGTTAACATGCATCTCGCTATCTATCATGAGAGACCCGAGGTTAACGCGGTGGTGCATGCGCACCCCGCCGTGGCGACAACCTTGGCCACTTTAGGTTACGAGATAGTGCCGTTCACTCCAGAAGGGAAGATCTTTATTGAGAGGATAGGGGTTGTGGACTACCATCCCGCTGGGTCCAGCGAACTTGCCGAAGCAGTCAAAGCGAAACTGGAGGGCAAGAACGTCCTAGTCCTCAAGAACCATGGGGCCCTAACCTTTGATGAGGCTATTCTCCGCGCGTATTACCGCATGGAGGAGTTGGAGAATACGGCGAAGATGAATCTGATCGCCATCAACTTGGGGAAGCGGATACCCCCACCGTAGATTTCAGACTCACTAGTCGCGTTCACGCCTAGAGGACTTCTCTTTGTAGAGCTCATTCGCTGGCCTCAGTTCGACCCGCTCAACTCCCCCTCTGAGGCCAACCTAGAGGGTGTCGGAGAGGCCTTCAATCAGCATATTCATTGCATCTTCCATGCTGAGCGCGTATCTGTCTCTGCCGGTCGAGTTCTTTCGAGATTATCAACGGCCACGAGCTCTTTTGCATCTTATCAGAAGGGGCGCCGAAGGATCATTTATATCCCCAACACAGCAAAGGAGGGTTGGAGGGAGGGCCAGTGAGGGTCGTGGTAGGGATCACCGGAGCCAGTGGCGTTGTCTACGGGGTCAGACTCTTGGAACTCCTGAAGGAAGACGGCGCCAACACCACCTACCTAATTGTCTCCCAAGTCGCAGAGGAGATTCTTCAGTTTGAGACAGGGTACACAAGGAAGGACCTTGAGAAGTACGCAACCCGTACTTTTGAAAATGATGACTTGAAAGCCCCTCTCAGCAGCGGCTCATTCCAGTTTGACGCGATGGTTATAGCGCCATGCAGCATGAAGACCGTGGCGGGGATAGCTCATGGGTTTTCGGATAGCCTCATTCTGAGAGCAGCGGATGTGGCCTTGAAGGAAGGGCGTACTCTCATCCTGGTGCCCCGGGAGACACCCCTATCCGTCATACATCTAGGAAACCTCTATCGACTAGCGAAGATGGGCGTCAAGATTATTCCCGCAATGCCCGCGTTCTACCATAAACCCCAGAGCATCGACGACATGGTCAGCTATGTGGTGGGAAAGACCGCGGACGCCCTCAACCTCAACAAAGACCTCTACAGACGTTGGAGCTGAGCATGAGCACAGATCAGTCGAGCCTGGAGAGAATCCGTGCCGCTGTCGATCTCGAAGAGCCCGACAGGGTTCCCGTCGTCCCTCTCGTCACCTACGCCCTTTCAAACCTAGTCGGGAGTTCCGTGTCCGATTACTGTCACGACCCACGCAAACTCTCTGACGCGGTGATCGCGGGCTACCGCAAGTTCCACTATGATGCGGCGATCGTCTACGCCGACGTATACCTCTTCGCAGAAGCCGCCGGCCTCAGACTTGAGTTCCCACCGGACAGTGTCCCCAAGCCCCTGCAGTCTCCCATCACAAACTTGGAGGATGTAGAAAGACTGCAGCTCCCAGATCCGCGGAAAGATGGACGACTGCCTATACTTCTAGAGGCGATTGAGAGAACATCACGGGAGCTGCCAGAGAGGGTAGCCGTATACTCTGGGGGGCAAGGCCCTTTCTCGTTGGCTGCAGAGATCCGCGGGCTTGACACCTTCCTGAAAGACCTATACCTGAATAGGCCGCTGGTAGAGAAGTTGATCCGGTTCTCCACAGAGTACATGATCGAGCTCGGAAGAGCCGAGGTGGAAGCAGGCGCTCACATCATCCACTTAGGCGACTCCTTCGCGGGTCCCTCGATCGTCTCTCCACGGTTCTTCAGGGAGCTGGCTCTCCCTTATGACCGACGTATCTTTGAGAAGTGGAAAGGCTTTGGAGCGCTCACGTCCCTCCACGTGTGTGGCGACAGCTCCCTGATTTGGCCTCTCGTAGCAGAGACCAAAGCAGACATCTTTGAGGTCGATTACCTCGTTGACATCGCCCGCGCAAAAGACTTCTTCAAGGATAAGCTCTGCGTCATGGGAAATATCGACCCAGCAGGCGTGATCCATCGTGGAACCCAAGAAGACAACGAACGTGCCTGCAGGAGCTGCATCGAGAAAGGAGCGAGTGACGGTGGCTACATCCTCAGCTCTGGATGCCTGATCATGCCTGGTTTCCCTCCTCAGAATCTTGATGCGATAGTCAGTACTGCTAGGCAAATTGGCGCTTACTGTGGAGTTTAGTCATTCAACCAACTGACTGTTACACTAGATTTGTGCCTTCACAGTCCATGCAGAAGCGCGTGGGGCAACAATACGTTTTTCTATCCGGCCTATGATTGCTAACAGGAGGCGGACTTATTGACCAGATGCAGCCACTGCGGTGTCGACGTAGATCTTCCGTTTGTATGCAGCTACTGCGATCAAACGTTCTGCACCGAGCATCGGCTCCCTGAGACGCACAATTGTGCCAACCTCATCTTCGCCCGACAGCCCAAAGACGTGACCGTCTACAGAATACCCGTCGAAACGGACTCGGCCCAAGAGCCAAGCGCGAAGCGCTTTACGAGCTCCGAGACAGGTCAGATAATCGTGGCGTGGCTCGTCCTCGGATTCTGTTTCTCCGTAGGTACACTCTTTAACCCTTCCACTTTTGCAAAGACTTTCCTTATCTCTCTGTTCACTCTCGGCTTGGGATTCTTGGGGCATGAGTTGACCCATCGGAATGTCGCCAGGAGATTTGGGTGCTGGGCGGAGTTCAGACTCTGGCCGATGGGCTTGGTCATAGCGGTCATGTTCGCTCTCATCTCGGGGGGGCGTTTCATCTTCGCCGCGCCCGGCGCCGTGTACATCCAACCACGCTCACCGTTCTGGAATTATCGACTCTCAAAAAGGGAGTACGGGCTCATCTCGCTGGCCGGCCCTCTCATGAATGTCGTTGTCGGCTGCTTCTTCCTTCTCGTCAGGCCGCTGGGAGGAATATTCCTGGAAATAGGCAGCACGGGTTTCTACACAAACTTGTGGCTTGCTGCCTTCAACCTCATCCCCTTCGGCATGATGGATGGCCAGAAAGTCTTCTCATGGGACCCGAAGATCTGGGCAGCCGCAGCTATCCCCATCTGGCTCGCCCTCTTCGCGCCCGCCCTCCTTTGAGACATCAGGAATGGAGTTGCATGATGCTCGACTTCCTCTGCAATTTCGGCAAGTTGAAGAGAGTCCCTCGTACAGGGTGGATCCTCAGAGGCATCCACAAGTCCGAGGTGGAGTCTGTCGCCGATCATACCAGCAGAGTAGTATTGCTCTCGCTGCTGGTCTCTCGCCTCACGGGAGAGAAACTCGACACCGCAAAGACCCTTGCGATGGCGACCCTCCATGATCTCTCCGAGGCACTTCTGTTCGATATCGACCGAGACATCGCACGCCTCATCGGAGAAGACTTCAAGAAGGATGCGGAACGCGCGGTGGAGCTCCATCTTCTCAAAGACCTCCCAGCGAGCGTGAGCCGCGAGTTTGAGCTCCTCCTCTCCGAGTATCACGAAGGCAAAAGCAGGGAGTCCCAGATCGTCAAGTTCTGTGACAGGCTCGAAACGATACTTCAAGCTCTCGAGTACGAGAAGTCAGGCGCTCCTCGAGAAAGCATACGTGACATGTACAGCGACCTTGAGGGGCTAAGTGATCTTGGCGCTGGTGAACCACTGAAGCAGATGTTGGAGTCCCTCAGAAAGAGGGCTGGCAGAGCAACCTAGGGTCGAGCAAGCCAGATGACCCCCTGCGACTAACCGCACTATCCTTAGCGCGCTTCTCCAATGCGGATATCTTGAGCTACCTGGAACCAGAAAGGTCCGACATCCCTGATGACCCTACCACTGAGGGAGGGGCTGAGACCCTGCAGGAGTCTCGCCGTCTCCTCCTCTGCCTTCTTCACCGGGTCTTCTCCTCTCCCTGCATGAACAAAGAGCTCATAGTAGATGACGCCGCCGTCGGCTTTCAACGCTTTCAATGCGTAGGGGAGATACTCGCGCGCCCTCTCGGGAAGGGGCATCAGGACGCGGTCCGCCCACCCGCTAAAGGATTCTTCTATCAACTTCACCGCGTCACCCAAACCCGCCGTGACTTGCGGGGAGACCTTATTCTTTCGAATGTTGAGCATCATGTAGCGAACTGCGTCTGCGTTAACATCTAGGGAGTACACTTTCACGTGTCTATTCTTCTTGGCGATGAGGATTGAGAACCCTCCGACTCCGGCGAACATGTTGATGATCACCTCGGACGGAGCCTTAGATGTCTTGCAGACATCTTCGGCGACGCGGTTTCTCTCGGTGCTGAGGCGGGGGGAGAAATACGTTTTCGCTATGTCAACAACATAGGTGCAAGCGAACTCCTTATGCGTGGTTTCCGTTCTGCTCTCCCCCGCCAACCGTTCGAATCCCCGGAGCCGGTAATCACCCTGCACAGGCGAGGATTGCCTTAGCACCACCTTGATGTAGGGCATCGCCCTGATGAGGGCCTCTCCTAGGCGACGGTTCGTATCCCCCATCTCGGGGGGGCTCTTTATCACCGCGATATCTCCGATGATGTCTACTCCTTTGGATATGACCTTTGCCTGCTCCTCGCCCACAACTTCAGAGAAGATCCGGGAAAGAAGACCTGTTTTCCGCGTCAACCTCTCTCCCACCCATAGATGTCAAGTCAGGCATTTAAGACTTGACGGAAGTGTTGTATTCTTCGCCCTCCCAGTAGTCGCTCGCGTGCCAAGAGTGGCTGAATGGTGAGGCCGTCCAGAGATGGCTGCGTCATTATGACCGCGTCACACCTCACACGCTGAATGCAGCCTTGAGTGAAACTAGGCCTAATCATTTTGGTTTCGGCTTTAAAACGCGCGCGTGAGGACCAAGTGGGCCAACCGCTGAGAGCTCTAGGATGGGACCAGTCAGACTGCCAGTACGACTTCCTCGAGAGCCTACGGTCCTCGCTGGATACGGGGGAGCTGATCCGCGAGAGCGCCTGCGTCGAGAACGCGCTTAAGATCCTCGAAACGGAAAATAGGAATCTGGAGCTATCTGGCCAGAAACTTCTCCCTATATCAGCATTAGATAGTATTCAGGTTTCTTTCCAGGATCTCATAGCTCTCCATGCGTCCAAGATGGCACCAGAAATTAGTCCGAGTAC
>CAYSNV010000013.1:8092-11887 GCA_964432545.1 uncultured Candidatus Bathyarchaeia archaeon
ATTCATGGTAGCGCCTACTCCAGCACCTATCACTAATCCAAAGGACGCCCACATGCCAACGCCAATATAAGAACCCTTATCGCCTGCAGCCGATTCTATTCTCATACACAGTCAATTTAGGCCAAGGAAAGCCTAGGAATTAAACGTTTTCATATTCCGGGGCGTCTGATGTGAGCGCGCGCTCGTGCGGGACTTCAGTTGGGTCAAGTGAAAGAGAAAAGCAATCTAGTAAAGATAGAGTATGTGAAGCTGCTTCACGAGGACTGATGACAAACAGTCCTCGCTTTCGTCACAACCCGATCGGCAGTTTTCTTGGGTTTCTGATAGACTTCCAGACGAGCATTGCACGTATGTTTGCAGAACTTGGGGAAAGATGCTTCGTTCTAATGGTATTCTTCTTCAATCTGTGATACATAGTCGCGATCCACGTCGTTGCGCTACCAAGAGAGTTGTATGGCAGAATAACGCTGATCACTGAATCTCTGAAAGACATTGAAAGATGACCAAGCCATTTTCTTCTTCCAAATGCGGCGCACCCTTAGTGTGTCAGTTTCAGCAGCAAGAAGCAGGGTATTACCTCACACTTCCAGCATATTAAACATTTAATAGTACATGTTGAGGACGATATTCTCACTGAAGGGCGGAAAAGGCGAACGGCTTGTCTCAGGTCACGTTGCGTGTTAAAGAGTCTTTGAAAAGAGATGCCGGCAGAGGGATCGCCAGGATAGACACCGCGATTATGGACGAACTGGGCCTGAGCCCTGGAGACCTGACCGAGGTGAAAGGCGGCCGGTCCACGGTCGCCAAGGTCATGCCGGGGTATCCGCAGGACAAGGGGTCGGATATTCTTCGCATCGACGGTACTATCAGGGCAAATGCGAAAGCGGGGATCGACGACCGCGTCACAATCCGCAAGATACCCGGCGAGAATGCCCGTAAGGTGACGCTGGCCCCCACCGAGCCCATCGAGATCGTTGGAGGGGAGGAGATGATCGTCCGCGTCCTCGAGTCTCTCCCTGTCGCCATCGGGGACAGGATACGGATCAACTTCCTCGGAACACCTCTGGAGTTCGCAGTGGTCGACTTCAAACCAAAGGCCGGAGCCGGTGTTATCACCTCTGAGACGGTGATCGAGATCAGTGAAAAGACGGCGGCAGAAGGGAGAAGAAGATCACCAAGATTACTTACGAAGATATCGGGGGCCTCGGAGACCGGATCCAGAGAATACGCGAAATGATCGAACTTCCTCTTCGGTACCCGCAGCTGTTTGAGAAGCTCGGCATTGAACCTCCCAAAGGGATACTCCTTCACGGATCGCCTGGGACCGGGAAGACTTTGATCGCCAAAGCCGTCGCCTACGAAACCGACGCCCACTTTATCACGCTCAACGGCCCAGAGATCATGAGCAAGTACTACGGGGAGAGCGAAGCCCGGCTTCGGGAGATCTTTGACGAAGCTGAGAAGAATGCACCCAGTATCGTCTTTATCGACGAGATTGACGCGATCGCGCCAAAGCGGGAGGAAGTATCTGGCGAAGTCGAACGAAGGATCGTGGCCCAGCTTCTTGGTCTCATGGACGGGCTAAAGACCAGAGGCCAGGTAGTAGTTATCGGCGCCACCAACAGGCCCAACGCGGTTGACCCTGCCCTGCGTCGGCCTGGGAGGTTTGACCGGGAGATCGAGATCGGCGTTCCCAACCGCGCCGGTAGGCTGGAGATCCTCCAGATTCACACCCGGGGGATGCCCTTGACGCAAGATGTCGATCTGGAGAAGCTAGCAGATGTGACTTACGGGTTTGTGGGGGCGGATCTTCAATCTCTCTGCAAGGAGGCGGCGATGCGGGCGCTGCGTCGCGTCATTCCCAGCATCGATCTCAAGTCGCGGCAGCTGCCTCCTGAGATTCTCGACAAGCTTGAAGTGACCGTGAACGATTTCACCGATGCGCTCAAGGACATCGAGCCCTCAGCCATGAGGGAGGTCTTCATCGAGACCCCCAACGTGAGGTGGAATGACGTCGGAGACCTCGAGGAGGCAAAGCAGAGTCTCATAGAGACTGTGGAATGGCCGATTAGGCACGCCTCGGCCTTCGAGTATGCGAAGACCTCTCCTCCCAAAGGCATCCTGCTCTACGGCCCTCCGGGAACAGGAAAAACCCTGCTCGCGAAAGCTTTTGCGACTGAGAGCCAGGTCAACTTCATCTCTGTCAAAGGCCCTGAGCTTCTCTCCAAGTGGGTCGGTGAGTCTGAGAAAGGTGTCAGAGAGACCTTCCGGAAAGCGAAACAGGCGGCACCTTGCATCATCTTCTTTGACGAGATAGATTCCATCACTCCTCAACGGGGAAGCCTCAGCGACTCCCGCGTGACCGAGCGGGTCATCAGCCAGCTCCTCACCGAGCTCGACGGTCTCGAAGCCTTGAGGAGCATCGTGGTGATCGCAGCGACCAACAGGCCGGACCTGGTCGACCCCGCACTGCTGCGTCCGGGCAGATTTGACCGCCTCGTCTACATAAGACCCCCTGACAGAGACGCTCGCCTAAAGATTATCAGGGTCCATTTGGAGGAAAAGCCGCACTTCAAAGTCACGATGCGCCATTTCGAAGAGGCGCTGAGGACTGTGAAACTGGTCGGGAAAGCCCGCCTCCAGGAGTACAAGGAGTGGGCGGAACGTTTCGAATCCTCGTTCCGTTAAGGTCGAAAGATTTAAACCCGCGTCCTGAAGAAGGTGGGAGGTGTGCAGGCTGTATGAGCGAGGAGCCGAAACATGAGTTAACGGGCATCGTCTATCAATGCCTCAGCTGTGGTTCACGAGTCACCTCTGAGGAGCTCACCTTGATCCCTGAGATAAAATGCCCCTTCTGCGGCTACCGCATCCTCAAGAAGGTGCGGCCGCCGATCGTGAAGAACATCAAAGCACGATAGATGTCTCGACTCACCTCTTGCCGAGCCGCCCGAGGGCGCTCCGGAAGTAATTCCTATGAATCAGCAACAGGACACCTATGACCTGATCAGCGAGCTGGGAAGGCGCCGAGGCTACTTCTGGCCGTCCTACGAGATTTATGGAGGAGTCGGCGGCTTCATCGACCTCGGCCCCCTGGGCACACGAATCATGGAGAAGCTCATCGACAAGTGGCGTGATCTCTACATTCGGCGTGAGGGGATCGTTGAGATCTCTACCCCCGTCATCGCGCCCCACAGGGTTTTCGAAGCCTCAGGCCACGTTGAACACTTCAGAGATCCCATGACCGAATGCCTCAAATGTGGAAAGAGATTTCGAGCAGACCAGCTGATTTCCGAAACATTACAGAAATCCGTTGAGGAAAAAAAGCTACAGGAGCTTGATGAGCTTATCCGACGCCACGACGTCCGATGCCCTGAGTGCGGCGGCGCCCTCTCCAACACCAAGCACTTCATCACTATGTTCGCCACGACCATCGGCCCTTACAGCGACGCGATCGGCTACGCCCGGCCAGAAGCCGCGCAGGGCATGTTCACCGACTTCAAACGCGTCTACGAGGTCACCCGTGAGAGGCTGCCGCTCGGCATCGCACAGATCGGTCGTGCGATGCGGAACGAGATCTCCCCCCGGCAGGGCCCCATCAGGCTCCGGGAGTTCACTATCATGGAGTTCGAGTTCTTCTTCGACCCCCAAGAGCCTGCCTGCGACAAGCTGAGTCGCGTTCTTGGCGACAGAATCAGGATCATCCCCGCGCAACAGAGGCTTGCAGGAGAGGACGGGGCTCTAGAGACTACTGTCCACGAAGCGTTGCAGGAAAAACACATCCTTACTGAATGGATG
>CAYSNV010000014.1:0-11865 GCA_964432545.1 uncultured Candidatus Bathyarchaeia archaeon
CCTCACGAGTTTTGATAATAGCTCGGTCACAATGCCTGAGACTTGCCTAATGCCCTGGACTCCGTTGAAGCTTACGATTTTTGCGAACCTGGGACTGCTACCTCTTCTGACTTCAAACCCCAGATCATTTCCGATCTGAAAGACTTTCTCATAGAGGTCTTTATTGAAGACCCAAACACCGTGGTCTTTCTTTGGGTCTGCGTTCAGATATACGTTGATCTGACCGTTGCCGATCGACAGTGCTGTGTAGTTCGGTGCTGGAGCAATCTTGACCCCTCTGTATTGTCTTTCCGCTTTAGCGAATTGCCCCAACATCCGCTTGACTTCCGACTGCAAGCCCATTCTAGAGTAGTCTTCTATTAATCGCTCCGAGTAACGTGCCTCCAACTCCCTCGCCATTCCACTACCGCACCGAACCACGTGCGATCGAACCCGCGCGTGCTGAGACCGAAGAGCTTGAATACACTTTATTCCAGGAATAGCAGATGAGAACCTGATGGCTGTGACGCGAGCCGAGGCGATTTAGATGGCTAGTGGGAGTGAAGACCGTCGAGGACTATTCTGGCTGGGTGTAAAGGACCTGCTTCCACTCTCGGTGGGAGTCATCTCATTCGGCGTAGCGTACGGCATTCTAGCCACTGAAGCAGAACTCTCCCTTCCTGAATCCGCACTGATGTCGCTAGCAGTCTTTGCAGGAGCATCTCAGTTCGTAGCCGCGGGCATGGTTATGTCTGGTGCTGGGATCACACCGATTCTGATCACCACGCTAATGGTGAACTCCCGGCATTTCCTGATGAGCGCATCATTGGCGCCGTTCCTCCGCAAATGGAAGCTCCGATGGAGAGTCCTCCTCTCCTTCCTGTTAGCGGATGAAACCTATGCTCTCACAGTATCTCGCTTCTCGAAAAGCCCCCCAAGCAGGTACTACATGCTTGGGGTCGGCCTGAGCCTGTACTTGATCTGGGCGCTGAGCTCGATAGTCGGAGGCTTCCTCGGGTCGCTCGTAGGGGACCCACAGGCCTGGGGGCTGGATTTTGCGCTTCCTGCCACCTTCATCGTGTTAGTCGTACCTATGCTTCGGAAGTGGCAAGATCTTGCGGTCTGCCTGTCAGCAGGTCTCCTTTCGGTCGCCGCGTTCATCTGGCTGCCGGGACGATGGTATGTTACTTTCGCCTCTCTCGTCGCAGTCGCATTTGGTTACGTGCTGGTTGAATTATGCAGACAGAAATAGTGTTCACAATACTTGGGATGGCCGTCATCACCTTTCTGACCAGATCACTTCTGATCATCTTCTTCAGGGAGGGCAAGGATCTGAGGAAGATGATGGCTCTAATGCGCTTTGTCCCTGTCGCTGTACTCACCAGCCTCATCACTCCGGCGCTTCTCGCACCCAGAGGGCACTTGGACTTATCATTAGGAAACGAGTATCTCGTAGCGGGGGTCGTGGCCACGGCCGTTACGGTCAAGACCAAGAGCTTGGTCCTGGTGATAGTGATTGGCATCGCGACGATCCTCTTAATGCGGTTGTTCATCTAGTAAGGGGTGGGGCGCGCGCTGCAGTCGATGTGAAGATCTTTGAGAAACCGGCGCGAATGGGAGGAGTCTGGGTAAACAAAGAGCTAAATACGTTCTTCATGAAACTTAGTAGCGTGGCTGAGATGGTTTTCAAGAAGATTAGATTGGTGGGTGTCTCAGATCAGGGTTTCCAGCAGGCTGTTGAAGAAGCTTTACTCCAAGCCTCCAAGACCGTGAAACATCTCAGATGGTTTGAAGTCGTGAAGTTCACCGGATCCATCGAGAACAACAGAATAGTGGAATACCAAGCCGAGGTTGACTTCGCCTTCAAGGTTGAAAGAGACTAGCCACGCGGTCCGCTGGCACCTCATTGCGATGGTAGTAGGAGTGTGATGCGTCAATGGCTGCAACTATCAAAGTAGGAGAAATCTCAGCGAGGCCAGGGGAGATAAAGCGGGGTCCCGCTACTTGGATCGAATTGAGGGACGGAAATCGTGTTGCCCTACCAGTGACGGTCGTGAATGGACGTGAGAGCGGGCCGAAGGTTGTTCTGTGCGGGGCGACGCATGCCACTGAACTGTCCGGAACCGCAACAATTCACGCTTTGACAAGAAAGGTGATCAACCCCTCAGAATTGAAGGGTAGCGTGATCTGCTTCCCGATCGCGAACCCTTTGGCGATGCAGCTTGGAAGATACGTCTCTCCACACGACGGCGCAAATCTAGCCGTCTCGTACCCCGGTAGCAAGACTGGAAGCATAACGTCGCGAATCGCGGAGTTCATCTGGAGTGAAGCGACCCTAGGCGCCGATCTGATAATGGATCTCCATGAGAATGTCAGCCCCTGTTTGATGTTTACCCTAGTAGGCTCATGCAAGGACAATGAAGTTGAGAGGCGAACCGTGAAGCTGGCCAAGGCGTTCGGTTTGACGGTGATACGTACAGCCCCTGTCGATCTTGCCACTCCAGGTATGAAGGCGGGGGACCTCTACTGGGCCGAGCAATCTATGGCACATAGGGTCCCAGGCTTCACCGTTGAGCTCGAAGGAAGGTTCGAATCGAGGTTTGACGAGAACCAAACCGTAGTACGAATCGGCGTCAAGGGGGTTATGAACACTCTGAGGATGCTCGGCATGCTGCAAGGGGACGTAGAACCTCAGACAGAAACGCTTGTACTGAAAGGCGAATTCATGTCCCATGGCGTGGTCAGAGCGGACAAAGGTGGACTCGTGAATAGATTCGTAGAGACCGGAGTCAAGCTGTGGAAAGGAACCAAGATCGCTGAGGTGATCAACCCATATGGCGACGTTGCTGAGACGGTTAAGATGCCGATCGACGGCTATATCTGGGCATGGACCATTATCGGCCCTGACAATCCTAACTGGTGCGTACAGACTGGGTCCCCCATCGCGTACCTCTTTTCGGAAAAGTGAGACTGTAGGATTCGGGGCTGGAGCGCGCAGGGAAGTCACGGCGCTCTGACGGTCACGCAGGGTCTGAAGAGACGACGTGTGACCATTGCGCTCTACATCCGGTGGCCTAGCACACATCTGAGACCGAGCCCTGTGTTCACGCCTTCATCACCCTAAGGCGGGCGTATCGAATGATACCCCGAGCCTACCCTTGACCTAAATCGTTATATTCGCTGGCTTCTAACGGAATCGCGAGAGTGAGACGATGAGGACGACCAAGATCAGTGGCAGGAATAGGAGACATAGAATCTTCATGTACACACTCAGCACGTGCGCATGGTGCAAGATGGCGAAGAAGTTCTTCAAAGACAACAGTATTGAAAGCGAGTACATCGACGTCGATCTCTGCGACGCGAAGGACTACGAAGAAATACGGAGAGATGTCCACAACAGGGGCGGACAGATGAGCTTCCCAGTCATCATCATCGACGACAGACTCCTGATCAACGGGTTCCAGAAGGATAAGATAGAGAAGGCCCTAGAGATTTGACGACTCTAGACGCGGTTCGACGAAGGGCGGAGGATGATGCACGATCCCGCGGCTACTACCTCCACCCTGACCCCAAATTCCTGAACGATCTTTTGGAGGGCTTGAGAAAGAATGAGGAGCGATACGGGTATCCCTCGTGCCCCTGCAGGCTTGCGACAGGACGGTTTGAGCAAGACAGGGACATCGTATGCCCCTGCGACTATCGCGACATCGACGTTGAAGAATACGGCTGCTGCTACTGCGCCCTTTACGTGAGGAGAGACGTCTTTGAAGGCAAAACCGAACTGGGGCCAATCCCTGAGCGCCGTCCTCCAGAAAAACAAGAGCCAGTTCATCGAATGACTGGCACCCCGCGCACATCCTCGCAATCTTCCCTTGTTCCTACTGCAACTGATGCCGGGGTTCCCAAAGCGAGAATGAAGATGTGGTATTGTAGACAATGCGGGTATGTTGCCTTCCGTGAAAACCCTCCCTACGTCTGTCCCATCTGTAAAGCGAAAAGAGAGATGTTCGCTGAAGTACCGGTAAAGGTCTCCTTTGAGGCTTGAATCCACAATAGGGGATGGAGACAGATTGAAGGTCGCCACAATAAAACAGACAGCGATCGTCAACGCGTCTCCTGATCTAGTCTATGAAGCCTTCTTGGATGCGAAAAAGCACGCCGCGTTCACTGGCAGCGGGGCGACATGCGACCCCCAGGTGGGCGGCAAGTTTACCTCATGGGATGGATACATATATGGAAAGAACTTGGAATTGGAAAGGGGAAGAAGGATCGTTCAAGAATGGATGACTACAGAGTGGCCTGAAGGTTACGCTCCGTCCCGGCTGGAGTTGACCTTTAGAGAGGTTGAGCATGACACGGAGATCACCATGATACGTTCAAACGTCCCTGCGGAGCAAGCAGGTGACCTTAAGCAAGGCTGGGTCGACTTCTATTGGAAGACGCTAAAGAAATACTTCAAGAATAGAACCCTTGGAAAACGTTGATAAATGAAGACGCGATGAGACGTGCGCTGTTAGGCGTTTGTGATTTCTGGACCGAAAGGGCAGGACGAATCAGCTCCAAGCCAGTCTCCGTGAGCGCTGTACGCTGTGTACCTGCAGCCCCCACAGATGCTCCTATACGAACATGTCTTACAGGAGCCTTTCAACCCGTTCCTGTCCCGAATGTAATTCAAAAGCTCGTTACCTATCCAGATGTCTTCTAAACTTTGCGCAGTAAGGTTGCCGAGTTTGATGGGGGCGGGGACGCAGGGAAGTAAATCCCCGGAGGCCGTGAGCCCCGCGTAGGTTAGACCGGCTGGGCATCCCCCGAAACCTGGGGCGAGTCTCCTCACTATCTTGGCCGCGGCCGGGCCAAACTTCTTCTGGAACATCTGTTCGTATCCCGACAGGGCTTCGCTGACCGTGAAGACCTCACCGTTTGACCGCTCGTAGCCGAGACGGGCGTAGTAGGTCATTCCGCGCGCGTAGCACTGCATGCCAGAGCCCTCTATGACGCTCCTGTGGAATCTGCTGTACAATATCTCCAGAGCTTCGATCTTCTCCTTGGGCGTCACGTCGAGGTAGCGTGCTTCTACGCCGCGGCCTGCGGGTATGAGGCGATTGAGGTAGAATCTTGTCGCTCCAAGCTTCTCGGCTAGGTTCATAGTCTCTTCCAGTTCGCTAACGTTCTTCGAGTGTAAAGTCATAGTGACAGCTAATTCGTCGAATCTCATGTGAGCGCAGTTCCTTATTCCTTCAACCGTAGCGTCGAACGCTCCCTTTTTGTTTCGGAGAAAGTCGTGGGTTCCAGAAGTCGCCCCGTCGAGGCCTATTTCCACCCTCCTAATACCTGCTTTAGCAAGCTTCTTCGCCACGTCGCGGGTTATGAGAGTGCCGTTGGATGCGAGCGTGCACAGCAAACCGTTATCAGCAGCTCTTCTAACTGCGTCATAGAGGTCGCTGCGCAGAAGCGGTTCGCCCCCTGAGAAGGTCAGTATCACCACCCCTGCGTCACTCATGTTGTCGATCACCCTGAGAGATTGAGAGGTTGTCAACTCCGGAGTCAAGGATGCTGGCGAAGAGTCCTGATGGCAGTGTAGGCAGTTGAGGTTGCACCTGTTTGTGAAGTTCCAGACGATGGTGATGGGAGCCCCGGTGGGCTGTGGGTGGCTTATGCCGAAGTTGGCGATTCCTTTGACGACACTGGTCACGCATTTGCGGATGAGTCGATCCTCCAGCAATCGTTTGGCCGCATGCCTTTCAACCCCGAGACGGGAGAGAAGCGAGTGGACTAGAGGAAGAAGAAGGATTGAGGTCAGCGAACACCCTTCGCAGCAACGACTCAGCCCCTTCGAGTACGTGTCAAGGAGTGAATGCAACCTCTCCCGATTGCATCTCCTGCATCTACCCGCCAAGTGACGTGCAAGGATCTTCCAGAAAGGATTAAGGATCAATTATTGGCATACCCTCAGCTGCGCGCGCTGGTATTCAGGGATGACTGCTAGCCGATTCTAACCACCTCAGTCAGCTTATAAGACTACTCGACATCAGCTCTCCTCAAGACGCCGTACTCAGCCCACCCTCCTAGAGCGATCGATCCTTCAGGTAACTGTTAGAACCGTGTCCTAGAACGATTCCTCGAAGGTGACATCGTCCCAAGATATTCACTTAAGAGGCGGGAAGCATACCCTCGGGATCGGCAGCGCACCTCGCCAGGCAAGGATCGCGCAGGATTGTGGAATCTGAGGCAAAACCCTTATTTCATCAATCATCAGAATAGTAAATCGGAAAGCCGTTTTGACCACAATGGCAATCGTCTTCTGGAGAGTACATGCGTCTTGCTGACACGGGAAGAGTGGGGAGAGTATGCAAGGAAATTCTACAAAGACTACAAGGATAGGCCTGAGGAAGAGGCAAAAGAGTTCGCCTACCAGCAAGGGAAAGCGTTTGCCCGGACGATAATAAAGAAGCTGAGCCTTAGCGGAAATGATGCCAAAGTCATTGCTGAAGTTCTGAAAACGGTCCTGAAGTTTGAGCCTACCGCGAGGGTGGAGATCCACGGCGACAAGGTTCACTTGATCAATGAAGGCTTCTGCCCAGTCATGGAGACGTCTCTCGCCTTCAGCCTCCCGTGGGAGAAGATGTGCAGGATAATGGGGTGGCCGTTTTTCACGGGTCTCGCGCACGCCGTGAATCCCGATGTCGTCTTCATTACTCCGGAAGAACTCAAATGGAGGCTCAAGGGAGACCCCTACTGTTTTCACGTCTTTGAAATAAGAAGAGAATAACACTGATGACAGACTGTGAGACCCCCTCGATTCAAGAATAGAGTAGAATGCGAGTTCCCTTCTCTCATCTACATTGCCAGTTATCAGTCACCGCAAGAGCGGTCTAAGAGGAGTGAACCTCACCCAACAGAGGATGAGGTTGTTGAGAGAATATCCAGCCGATTCAAAGCCAAGGTCATTTCTAAAGAATACCCCCTCCTCATCTCGATAAGATCTAATATTTTCAAGATCAGTAGAATGGAAGATGAGGATTCCCGAACCTACATTGTGTCGGTTTTCTCGAAGAGTAAAGGCGTCAAAAAGAAAAACATGTTGTGCGAATTGGATGAACATTCATCAGGGACTCGTCTAATCATCGATACGCTCCCGTCAAATCCGAACTCGGTACTCACAATAACAACTGGCATCACACGCGGTCTCAAAGACGTCCCCTCGAAGCTTCAGGAGTTATCACGCCTTCACGACAAGCCGATAGCGAGCGCAGGAATAGTCGGAGATCATGTTGTCGCAACTCTCAAACAGGACAGTGCAAGAGCTGATGGCTATCGAAGAAACCTTGTATTCCTTTCATTTGAAGGAGCCATTGATGGGGCCATCAGACAACTATACAACTTCATAGAAGGCGTAGCTCGCTACGCGTCGCTTGCGGGAAGATTGGTTAAGCTGTTTCGAGACCGCGCTACCGTCTTAGAGCACATAGAATCCTCGGAGAGGAACACACAAGAAAGGGTTCAGGACATACTAGGAAATGTAAGGAGACCTCCCGACCAAATCGAACCAAGTGACTTGGGAGCCATGCTGACCGAGGTTAGTGGAATCTTCTCCAGGCTAACCACAATAACCGGTTCCGTGAAACGGGATCACATCGCGGTGAAACGCTATCTTCACAGAATAGAGAGCCAATTCAACACATGGAATGAAAAGCCTGTAACAGGCTACCCCACCAACTCTTCTGTCGAAACTAGAAGGTTTGAAGAAATGGTGAATTTCTTTGGCGACAACGTTGACCGGCTGGAAGCTCTGAGAACCCAACTCGACACTCTATTGGACACCATCAGGACCTATGTCGGGATACAGCAACAGAACGTGAGTGTCGAAGAGCAGCGAGATACGAAGAAACTCGTCGCGCGAATGGTCACCCTACAGGAAGTTCTCCACAAGCTTGAGATTCTGATCGTCGCCTTCTACATCACGGAGATGGGGCGGCTCGTGTTTGAAGCGGTAGCGCACGATATGGTCGACGTTTTGACTGTTGCCTTCATTCCGATAGCTCTACTGTTGGCTATCGGGATTAGAAGACTACTGCATCGGGAAAGGTGATGCTTTAAACAAATATTTAAGCCGGGGTGTTCCAAGGCTCATGTTCGCAGATCCCCCTTGTATGATGACGTATCGAATCGTGATACAGCGAAATTCACAGTCCTGCCGGATGATGTAACAGATTCTTCTCCGAGCCTCTTTCTCCCCTAGCGCACGCTAGGAGTTGAACGATATTTGTCTTTGAATCTGCGCAACTCTTATCTCCTGTGACGTTGCAGTATACCGTGATGGGAGTTCGCCATTACAGGAAGCCTGATCTAAAGGTAACCGATAGTTGGCACAGACATTGAAGGAGAACCGGTCACATGAAGGCGCTCGTCAAGAAGTACAGGGAAAAGGGGATATGGTTAGACCGGGTACCTAAGCCCCAGTTAACTGACACCGATGTATTGATCAAGATATGGAAGACGGCGATCTGCGGAACTGACGTTCACATCTACATTTGGAATGAGTGGGCCCAAAAGACCATCTCTATGCCCCTTGTCATAGGTCACGAGTTCGTCGGAGAGATCGTCGAGTTAGGGAGAGCTGTAGACATCCGCGGTCTAAGAGTCGGAGCTCTGGTCTCCGGCGAAGGGCATATCACTTGCGGAATCTGCAGAAACTGCTTAGCAGGCGACAGGCACCTGTGCATCCACACCGTCGGAGTCGGTGTCCAAAGACAGGGCTGCTTTGCAGAGTACTTGGCTATACCGGCAAGCAACGTGTTCCTCATTCCTGAGGGCATCAGTGATGAAGAAGCAACGATCCTAGACCCTCTGGGGAACGCTGTGCACACCGCTCTATCGTTCAGTCTCGTGGGTGAAGACGTCTTGATCACCGGAGCGGGGCCGATCGGCATCTTCGCGGCTCTCGTTGCCCAGCACGTGGGCGCAAGGAACACCGTCATCACAGAGGTTAATGACTATCGGCTAGAACTTGCCCGTAAAGTCGGAGTCCAGCATGTTGTCGACGCGCGCAAGCAAGGCTTGAAAGACGTCATGACTGATCTGGGAATGAAGGAGGGTTTCGACGTTGGGCTTGAGATGTCGGGGAGTCCCGACGCGCTGCGGGAAATGATCAAGTACGTAAGGAACGGGGCGAAGATCGCTCTCCTCGGATTCCTACCCTCCGACACCTACGTGTCGTGGAACGAAATAATCCTCAAAGGGCTAATACTGAAGGGCATCTATGGCCGAGAGATATTCGAAACATGGTACAAGATGTGCGCGATGCTGCAGAGCGGCCTAAACGTGAAACCGGTCATCACACACAGGTTCCCTCTCGACAGGTATGAAGAAGCTTTTGAAATAATGGCAAGTGGGGAATCAGGAAAGGTCCTCCTCGACTGGAGGGCTAATCCTTAACTAGATCTCAATCAATGCGGATTGGCGCACGGTGCACTGTCATTTTCTTGGGAACGAAACCTGAGTCGAATCAAGTATTGTCCTAGAGTTCCCGACTTTCCTGTAGATGGAGCGCGCGCTCGAGGTATTCAAGAAAAAGTCGCTTAAGCTCCCCTTGATACACCACAGGGCTGCAGGGCAGGCCACACCAACCCGGGATCTCTATCGGGTTTACTTGCAGGGCAACTACAAGATCGTGTACCTTTTTCAGGTTTGGGAGAGGGGCAAGGATCATATTCTCCTTTGTCTTGTAGAATTCGGCGATCATGTCTACGCCGAATCCCTCCTTTGTCTTTGGGTTGCTGAATGAGGGGAAGTTGCCTCCTAGAATCGCCACCCCTTGGCTGATTATCCCTCGCATCGCCTCAGTGCTAAAGTAGGGGCTTCCCAGATTGTATTCTCGGACATCGATTACGCCTCGGCTCCTCGTCAACCACTTGTCCGTGTAGCTGTTTGCGTCGACGAGCAACGCGTCGCATTTTCTGACTTCACGCAGGGACTTCTCTAAGTCGGACAGTGTGATCTCCCCGCCCTCCTCGACATCCACATGGACCACAACCGCCCTGTAGAGATCGCGGGCAGGACGCTTTGCGAACACCTCCAGCGGGAGCGGCCCATCACTGGAGATGTGCCTCACCGTCTCCACGTAGGTACAGTCAAGGTTCGTGAAAGTAATGCTTGAGACCTCTACCCCATCCTTCTGGGCGGTCTTTATTCCCCTGATCTCTGTTCCCTGGGGCTTCACCATGGGGTAGAGATTTGTCCCATGGACCAGCGGCATTCCCACGCGAACCACATCGCTCTCGATCTTCGTCAAGTCCCTCGTCTCCACAACATGACTCTGTTCGCTGTGGTGAAAGGACGTAAAGACTGATCCGGTCCTCGAGTATAAAAGACTTCCAGACGACATCGACCAGAGAAAGGCCTACGGAAATGCTGTCAGGTCAAGCCCTCAAGGAACGCTTTGACGTTTTTCCCAAGAACCTGGTGATTGTACCCGCCCTCCAAGACGGCATACCTTCTTCCACCACATATCCTTTCTGCAGCTTCCTTGATCATTCTTCCGATCTCTCTGTAATCCTCCGTCGTCAGCGTTCCACCCCAATCGGCCACATGTCGGTCGAATCCTGCAGAAACGGCGAGAATGTCGTAGTCTTTCCTGGTGTCGAGGTAGTCTGAAAGCTCTTCAAGCTGGCGTCCTCTGTCTCCGCCCGGAAGGTGATGGTAAGAGACTTGGGGAATGGATGCGAAGGCGTTGTCTGTTCCGTCCCCGTAGTGTAGGTCGAAATCGACTATTAGCGCCTCTGCAATCTTCCTATCCATCCTAAGCTTCTCTAAGGATATTGCGATATTGTTGAAGAAACAGAATCCCCAGCAGCTGTTAGGGCTTGCGTGATGACCGGGAGGTCTGATCAGCCCGAACGACGGCTCCCCTTCGAAAGCGAGCTGGGACGCCTGTATCGCGCCTCCCACCGCGAGCAAGGCGTTCCCGAACAGGTCAAGCTTCTTGATGGAATCTATATGGCCTTGTGTGTGAACTATCTGCAGGTCTGCTTCGGTGGCAGGAGACGGTTGGGCAAACTCATAATCGTCTGCTAGCTCATCATATATGCTCTCAATTCTTCCTTGCTTTGCCGCAGGATCACCTGAATACACTTCTCTGTATCTTTCGTGATAGATGACTTTCATTTCATCATCTCGAATGTGTCTGAATCCGTCTTCAGCAATTCTCATCTTCCCTCTAAATCAATACATCCTGCAGAAGTCAGACTTAATTCTTTAGACCGGGTACTGCCTGTTGAGGGAACGTGTGTCTGAACGATGTGAGGACCCGGATCAGCAAGTATGTCAGCTATCTTCTCCGACATAGCCCTGAAGATCTGAACATGGATGAGAGAGGCTTCGTTCATCTGGATGATCTGGCATCGAAAGTCAAGGCAAGATATCCTGTCGCTGATCGAAGACTTCTGACCGAGATCACCTACAAGAGCGATAAGAAGAGATTTGAGATAGTGGGAGAGAAGATTCGGGCGCTCTATGGCCACTCCATTGACGCAGAGCTGGATCTGGCGGAGGATTCTCACGCGAGCGTTCTCTACCACGGAACGACGCCTGAAGCTGCCTGCATGATCTTGAAGAACGGATTAAGCCCGATGGGGCGAAAATGGGTCCATTTATCCCCGACTAAAGAGATCGCGTATGAGGTGGGAAGGCGGAGGGCGAGCAACCCTACGATTCTTTCGGTCGATGCGCTTAAGGCCAGAGAAGATGGGGTGAGATTCTACAGGGCCACGGAGAAGGTATACCTTTGCCAGCATGTGCCGGCAAAATACGTAAGAGCTGTCGGCTAGGGCGAATGCACACTACGTGAATCTTCTGCATTCGGTTGGCGTCAAAGCCCGAGTGTCTTAC
>CAYSNV010000015.1:0-11596 GCA_964432545.1 uncultured Candidatus Bathyarchaeia archaeon
GGTCAGGGAGGGGTGCGTGGGCTTTTCGCGCGTCCTCCAGCCTCTTCCTGTAGCTAACCTTGATCAGCCAGTCTCTGACCGGCTGCTTGTCGTAGCTCTCCTGCTCTCTCCCTTCCTGGTAGCTCTCCTTCGACCAGAGCCTGAACTCGTCGGGGCCAATGGAGTCCGCAAGGAGAATCTGCCCCTCCTTGTCAACGCCAAACTCGAGTTTAAGATCTGCAAGAATGAACCCTGCGTGGTCAGCGTGCGTCGAGATCGCGTCGTAGATGCTGATACTCTTAGCCTTGATCCACTCGAGACTCTCCTTGGTCAGCCACTGCTTCTGGAGGATCTCGTCCTCGGTTACCGGCCTGTCCTTTGCCTCGAACTTCGTGGTCGGATCGAAGTACGGCGTAAAGAGCTTTGCAGCGAGCACGTTTGTCTCCAGCTTCACGTCCCCCCGAAGGACACGTTCATGCAAGCTCCCGTACAGGTAACCGCGGATCACGCACTCGACCGGAATCAAGTTGAGCCGTTTCACCACCATCCGGTTGGGAGGAATGACCTCCAACATGTGGTGGGGGGCGTTAAGTATCTTGAACCAGTACTCGGCGAACTTGCAGAGAATCTCCCCTTTCCGGGGAATCATGCTCGGGAGTACAACATCAAATGCGGAGACGCGGTCACTGAACTCGAACAGAAGACGTTCCTCGTCAAGCTCGTAGAGATCCTTAACCTTTCCCTTCTTGACAAGCTTCAAGTGACCTCACCGACTTTTCACCGCAGCATTCTCTGCCAACTTCAGGATCCTGACCGCAAGATGTGCGGCGTTCTTTGCGTTGTCGATGCCGACGGTCGCCACCGGAACCCCGGAAGGCATCTGCACCATTGAGAGGAGAGAAGCCAGCCCGCCCAGCTTTGCTGAAACAGGCACCCCTATCACCGGCCTGTCGGTTAAGGATGCGATGAACCCTGGCAGGGCCGCAGACAGCCCTGCGATGGCGATGTAGACCGACCCATCCCGCCTCTCAACGATCTTCCTCACCTTGTCGGGCTCACGGTGAGCAGAGGCGACGTGGGTCTCAAACTCCACCTTACTGCTCCCCAACACCTCTTCCGCGCCTTTTGCAATCTCAAGGTCTGAGCGACTGCCACAGATTATCAGCACTTTGCCTTTCATCGCGGACCACAACAGTTACGGGACCGATATGGTATCATCCGTAATAAAATGTTGCGGACAGATCGGCTACCACGCACCAGAATCGTTTAAAGTCGCACTGGAATAGGTGCCAGTCCCTTGTCATAGCCCCATAAACGTTCCTCAGCTAATGCCTGCCGCACTGCTGCAAGTACGATAAGGAGCGCTGTGATTTCCCAAACGATATTCCCGAGAATAGGGATGAATGCACCCGCAACCTCATTGTATATGTAGTGCATAGCCATGGCGACTAACAGCCCTGGTACCAGAAAACGGCGCTTAACTATGCCAGTTAGAACCTTCATCTTACCCAACCATCGTCCTGTCATTGCGGTATAGAGTCCGTGACCGAATCCCCACAGGAAGACCCGAAGGATCGCCAAAATGAGATTCCCCTCGTACTGGGCTATGATGTAGAAAAAGTTCTCGGCGGCGGCGAACCCCATTCCGGCGGCGAATCCGTACACGATCCCGTCCATCGCGTCGTTGAACTCCTCCTTTCTCGCCATCCAAAGGACACATAGCCCCTTCAAAACCTCTTCCACTACGGGTGCGCTCAACCCGCCGATTAAGGGACCTGTAATATAGGAGTTCATCACGTAGGCGGGGATGGCGGTGAAAAAACCCATTGCAAATACTGTGAAAAGGTAGGTCCGTGGTTCCCTCTCATAGCGGTCCGTCTTCCACATCCAAGCAAGATATATTGCAGGCCCAATAAACGAAAAGACGAAAAGCCCGAAGTATGCGAGCCACGACGCTGAGAACAGCAAGAGGCTTGTTAAGAAAATTAAGAAAAAGCCTATGACAACATACTTCCCCGTTTTAGACGCTCTAAGGGCTGGTGGGCTGGCGTACATAGAAGGGGAACGAGGCATCTGTCCCCTTGGAAATCCTCCGACCGCCTTTTGCGCTATCGCGCTCAGCCGATCGATGAAATTCAAAATCCTATCCGCTACGCCTCTTCTACGGGGCGCCTCCAGAAGCGCCGTGGTGACGGCCACCTGTTCGGCAGAATACGGCTTCTTCTCTTCTTCCCTAAACTCAGGGTACTCTTGGCACCTGTAGCAATAGTACTTCTCGTACCGAGGTACCCAAGATAGATCCCAAAAACACCTCGGGCATACCGGAGGATACGTCTTGCAGGTGTAGCAGTAATATCGCCGATATATCGGGATCCATGTTTGAGCTTTTCCACATCCTCTACAGATCACTGCGTCCTCAACTGCACCCATTATCCTTCCTCTGGAGACGCGGGCAAAAGACTGTCGGTCTGACAGATACTCGGAACTGATGCCTACGAGTTGAAGATAAGACTTTCCATTACCTCGCAGAAGCAGAAGTCATAACCCATGTGAGCTGAGTAACTAGCAAATGCATCATCTGTCATACAGTGTCATACATTGTATCTAACCACCCTTCCATGCCCCACCGCGAGTCAGTAGAGACATTTGGACTGAAAATCATAATAGGTTTAGAGGGGGAGGGCGCACATGAGATGGCGCCAGATTTTCAGCGACTGCACAATGATGTCATGGCCTGCACCCGCTGTCCACGTCTTGTCAAATACCGGTCAGCGGTAGCGCAGAAAAAGAAGAGGGAATTCCGTAACTGGAAGTACTGGGGGAGACCTGTCCCCCCATTCGGTGACCGGAAGGCGTCGTTGGTGATCGTCGGGTTGGCGCCAGCCGCCCACGGAGGGAATAGGACAGGGCGGATGTTCACTGGGGATGGTTCTGCCCGGTTCCTCATCTCAAATCTCTTCGACTACGGTTTTGCGAACAAGCCCACCTCCGAGCATGTGAACGACGGGCTGGAGATGAAGGATACGTACCTTACGGCGATAGTCAAGTGTGCACCTCCGCAGAACAAGCCGACACGAAAAGAGATCGATAATTGCAGAGGATTTCTGTCCAGAGAGTTTGCTCTGCTAACTCATGCGAAGGTGGTCTTGACACTGGGGAGGATGGCGTTCGACGGGTACAAGTCGCATATTAAGAGGTTAGGATTTGATGTCAAGGGACTTGAGTTCAGGCATGGAGCATGCTACCACTTAGGGAAAGCCACCCCCGTGATCTATTGTTCATATCACCCCAGCCGGCAGAACACGCAAACAAGAAGGCTGACTACGACATTGTTTTCCAAGGTTCTGGCGAGAATAAGGTGTGAGGTGGATTCCCACAATTCTTCCCTCAGGTAGCAGCGTCAGTGCAACAGAAGTGTCTGCGAACTTAGAATCTTTGCTGTGTGTAGTTGACAGCGTTCTTGAATATGGTGAAACCGTCCCCGACTTCGTCCAAGCTCTTACATGTCCAGTGCGGATGCATGTACTTGTGGAGATACCGCTCGGGGTGGGGCATGAGCCCCATTACGTTTCCCGCGGGGTTACAGATCCCCGCGATGTTGTGGAGGGAACCGTTCGGGTTCCACGGGAAGCCAGCGTCTTCACCTTTCTCGTCTGCATATGTGAAAACGACCTGACTTCGCTCTTCAAGTCTGGCAAGAACTTGGGATTCGGCGACGAACTTCCCTTCCGCGTGCGCGACGGGAAGGTTCAGGAGGCGATCGATGCTTTTTGTGAAAAGGCACGGGCTCTTACCATGTTTGAGGAACACCCACGTGTCGAAGTAAAGGCCGATGTCGTTGAAAGCGAGGGTAACGGACTGCTTCTCGATCGTGTGATCGAAAGCGGGCAGGAGACCGGCCTTAACGAGAACCTGGAATCCGTTGCAGATCCCAACGACCGGCTTCCCCGCCTCGACGAAAGCTGTCAAATCCTTGCGTAGCCGATGTTTCAGCTCGTTTGCCCACACGACAGCTGCAGAGATGTCATCTCCGTAGCTGAATCCTCCAGGGATCGCGAGAATCTGATACTCCTCCAAGGACTTCTCTCCCCTGTAGAGCGCATTCACGTGAACAATGTCTGTGTGTGCACCTGCCATCTCGAATGCGCATGCGGTCTCAAGGTCACAGTTGGTTCCCGGGGCTCTGATAACGACCGCGTTAGGAGCATTCATGTCAGACCCACCAGTTGAAGGTGCTTTTCCATGCCCTTCTCAGTTCGGCGACATCTCCGTCGACAACGAGGTCTCCGTTTAACCCTTTAATCTCCAGTCTCTCACTTGAGGTGACCTTACCGATCTGCGAGAGGACGTGGCCGCTCATGACTGACTCGAATCTCTCCTTTTGGTCTCTCGCTACCTCCACAAGGAGTCTGCTATTGGTCTCTGAAAAGAGAAGAAGATCGTCGCGACTGCAGTTGGAGTGAGGGACGCTTGTCAGAGACAAGGTGACGCCGAGGTCGCCGGCGAAAGCCATCTCCGCGACCGCGACACCTATCCCTCCCTCCGAGCAGTCATGACACGCCTTGACCAAGCCGAGGTCTATCGCGTTGATCACCGAGGCGTAAGACTTCTTCGCAGAGTCTACGTCGACGCTCGGCACCGTCCCTCCTCTCACATTATTGATTAAGTAGTAGTGGGAGCCACCCAGCTCCTGCTTGGTCTCGCCGACAACGTAGAGGAGGTCCCCCACATTCTTCAGATCCATAGTGATCGCTTTTCTTACATCGGGAATAAGACCAACCGCCGAGACGAGGAGTGTCGGGGGGATGGAAATCGTTTCTCCCCCGCCTTCGCCGTACTCGTTGTAGAGGCTGTCTTTCCCCGAGATGAACGGAGACTCAAACCCCACCGAGGCGTCGTAGCACCCCTTCACTGCCTCCACAAGCGCGCCGAGGCTGTCAGGCTTCTCCGGGTTCCCCCAGCTGAAGTTATCCAGTAACGCGATCCTTCTTCCACCGCACGAAACGTTATTCCGGATCGCCTCATCAACGACAGACGAGGCCATCTTGTAGGGGTCTGGCGAGTAGTAGGGGTTGACCCCGTTGGAGACGACGACTCCGCGCCAACTATCATAGAGCGGTTTCAGCACACAGGCGTCGCTAGGGCCACCACCGACCCCGGCAAGAGGTTTGACGACGGTGTGGGCTTGGACCTCATGGTCGTACTGCCGTATCACCCACTCCTTACTAGCGATATTGGGGTATGCAAGAAGTTTCTTGAGATCTTCCGTGAGACCGGACTTCTCAGGGAGAATTGGTTCTCTAGGTGTCTCTTTCCGCCACGAGCCTTCTCTCACGACGCGGGGAGCGCCTCTGAACAGGAAGCCCAGCTCCAAGTCTCCTGCAACCTCCCCTTCGAAGGTTATGACGAGTCTACCGGAGTTGGTGAATTCTCCGATGACAGTCGCTTCGCAGTCCTCGTCTTCAAATAAGTTGATCAATTCCTTCACGTTCCTTTCCGGAACGGCGAGGATCATCCTCTCCTGCGACTCTGAGATCCATATCTCCCACGGCTTCAGTCCGCTGTACTTTAGCGAGACTCTGTCCAAGGCAACGACAGCGCCCAAGTTCTTCCCCATCTCTCCTACCGCGGAGGATAAGCCACCTCCGCCGCAATCCGTTACGGCGGAGTAGAGGGGGCGGTCATGCGCGTCGCGTGCGTGCATCAGCGCGTCGAGGACTTTCTTCTCGATGATGGGGTTTCCGATCTGGACGGCCCCGCTAGAGGTCTTTTCAGACTCCTCGCTCAGTTCCAGAGACGCGAAGGTCACGCCATGAATGCCGTCGCGACCGGTTCTTCCACCAACCAAGACGATCAAGTCGCCAGGCTTGGGGTCTCTGATGTACTTGCCCGCGGGTATGATGCCCAAACACCCGGCGTAGACAAGAGGGTTGCCGATGTAGCCTCGGTCGAACCACACGCCTCCGTTCGCCGTGGGGATGCCCATCCTATTCCCGTAGTCCCTAATTCCGGCGACGGATCCCTTCATCAGGCGCTTGGGGTGCATGACGCCCTTCGGGAGGTCCTTGTGGGGGAAGTCGAAGGGACCGAAGAAGAGCACGTCTGTTGACAGGATGGGTTGCGCCCCTACGCCAAGGATGTCTCGGAAGACGCCGCCGGATCCGGTGCCGGCTCCCCCGTAGGGGTCCAGCGCGGTGGGGTGGTTGTGGGTTTCGACCTTGAATGCAAGATCGTGTAGATCGTCGAACTTGATGATCCCCGCGTTGTCTTCGAAAACGGTCACACACCACGACGGGGCGAGCTGCTTGGTCGCTCTTATGATGAACGTTTTGAGGAGGCTGTCAATGGTCTCCCCGTTGTACCGGATGATGCCTTTGAAGGTTTTGTGGAAGCAGTGTTCTGACCAAGTTTGAGCGATCGTGTTAAGCTCAACATCGGAGGGCTCCCGGCCTTGTGTGCGGAAATACTGCTGGATCGTCTGCATCTCTTCGAGGCTGAGCGAGAGCATGTGGTCGCGGCTGATCTTAAGGAGAGTCTCATTATCGGCGTTCCGGATGCTGGGGGTTTCTGCTTTCATTGGGAAGATCCCCTGTAGAAACGACAGTTGTGGATGATCGGGTTTGCAAGGCACTTCGTGGAGATGAGCGTGAGGGAATCCGCATCCAACTGTCCCCTGAGGAGATATGTGGTGCCGGTTGTTGCCGACTCCACGTCCGTGACGCCGAGAAGCTTCACCGCCTTAAGGGTTGTTTCGCCGACCGCGTCAGTAACCCCTCGCTTCAAGTAGACTTCGACAACCCAGTCGGCATCGTGTTCGAAAACTCCTCCGCTCGAATACGTGAACGATTGAGTGACAGGGTCAGCTAACAGTTCAGTGCAGATCCTTTGAAGATCGTGCTCTTGTAGACGGCCAGAAAGAGTGTAGGTTGGGAGAGCGCGGACGTCTGATACATCTTTGACACCCAGATCGATGATGTCGCTGTGAACCATTCTCCCCAGAGGGTCATTGAAGCCAGGCTTATACGATACTTTCACAATCCAGCTTCTAGCTTTCTCCATGGCCTTTCAAACCACTGGTGCTAGGCAGGTGTTTCGCAAAGGGTTCCTTTTTGATCAGACATTCCATTCTAACGCATGGAACTTAGTCGTTCCAGTATTTATCCTTACTAGTCAGGGATAGGTCACAACAGATAGGGTTCTTGAGCCCGTTGCTACCCGAAACGCGTCTCGCTACGAGTTTATTAGTATGTTGCACCAAAGTAGCTGAAAGTAGTGAGGGGTGCTTCTGTTCATATCGACCATGGAAGGGAGGAAGGGAGTGGGCAGATGATCAGGAAGGCGCTTATCAGTGTTTCAGACAAAACGCGAATAGAGGTTCTCTTGAAGGCTCTTTCAGAACTTGGAGTGGAGATAATCTCGTCAGGAGGCACTGCCCAGCACATTTGGAAGCTAGGATATCGCGTCACAGAAGTTACAGAGTATACGGGCTATCCAGAGATGCCGGGGGGGCTGGTGAAGACGCTTCACCCCAAGATCCACGGAGGAATATTGGGGGACGCGAAAGACCCAGGCCAGAGAGAGTACATGGAAAAGCAGGGCATAAGCGAGATCGATCTCGTAGTTGTGAACCTCTACCCCTTTGAAAAGCAGGTGTCCGAGAAGAGACCGTCCCTGAAAGAGGCTGCGGAGTATATCGACATCGGGGGCCCCGCCTTGGTCAGAGCCGCGGCGAAGGCAGCACTCCTCCACGGGAGAGTCACAATCCTCACGAAGCCCAGTCAATACGCGGTGCTGGTAGAGCAACTGAAGAAGAGGCGTGGAGAAGTATCAGACGACTTTAAGCGAAAGCTAGCCCAAGAGGCCTTCGCTCTGACAGCTTCCTACGACCAGAGCATCCGAGAGTATCTCAAGGCAACCCTGTAAGGCGACGTGGGGTATGAGGCCGAAGGATATAGAGAGAATATACAGGACAGCGGTACCCGAAGACTTACCCCCAAGCTACAAGCTCACCTGGGACACATCCACTCTTGAGCTCGTGAAGAGCAGAATAAGACTTCGGTACGGAACAAATCCCAATCAAAGAGCAGCCTTCTACGTTCCCAAGGACTCCCTGTGGGAGCATGCAAGAGAGGTTAAGACCGGCAAAGAGGGATTGAGCCAGACAAATGTGAGCGACATAGACCGGGCTCTGCGGATCCTGAGATACTTCGACAAGCCAGCCTGCGCGGTTATGAAGCACCTGATACCCTCGGGCTTCGCCTCGGTGCGAGAAGACCTGAACTTGGAGACCGTCTACGTCAGGGCACGCGACTGCGATCCTGTAGCCGCTTTTGGAGGTGTCGTGGTCTTCAACAGGAGCCTTGATAGGGAGACCGCCACCGAGATCGGCACCACCTTCGTCGAAGTCGTGGCCGCTCCAGGCTTCGACTCAGAAGCGGTCAAGATCTTTGAAAAGAAGGTGAACCTCCGCGTCGTCGAATACTCACTTTCTGATCTAGCGAAAACCTGCAAGTTCGCTGGAGATGCGGTGACGAATACAGATCTGGAGTTTAGCACACTCTTGGACGGATCCTTCATCATCTCAGATCCCTTCCTAACCAGCATCAGGAGTAGAGGTGACATTCAGGTTGTGACGAAGAGCACACCGACCGGACGCGAATATGAAGACCTCATTTTCTCCTGGTACGTTGGCATCGGAGTGAGATCCAACGGGATTGTGGTATCCAAGGACGGTGGCACGCTGGGAATCGGGGCTGGACAGCAAGACCGCGTGACAGCTGTAAGACTGGCGTTGGAGAAAGCAGCGCTGAGAGGGCACAAACAAAAGCTGAAGGGGTCGGTCCTCGCATCTGACGGCTTCTTCCCGTTCAGAGACTCTATCGACATCGCGGCAGACTACGGGGTCAGCGCGATCATCCAGCCTGGAGGCTCAATGAGGGATCAAGAGGTTGTCGACGCCTGTAACGAGCATGGGATAGCAATGGCTTTTACCGGGGAGAGGACCTTCGGCCACTTCTAACGCGACAAAGCACGTGGACGTGAATAGGGGAGGTCTACACGGCGCCGGGGAGCTTCAGGTAGGTGTCCAAGTTCTGCTGGATCCTGACACCTGTCTGAAGCGACGCTGCCACCAAGGTATTGTACAGTAGCATCGCAACCGTCATAGGCCCCACGCCTCCAGGATTTGGCGTTACGTACCCCGCCCTCTCCTTGACAGCTTCAAAGTCGATGTCGCCGAGCACTCTCCCTTCGACTCTGCTGACGCCGACATCGATGACAGCTGCTCCAGGCTTGACCATATCAGCAGTTATGACAAAGTCGGGTCGTCGCCCCACGGCACTTATCAGGATGTCAGCGTCAGTGGTGAAATAGCGGAGGTCTTTCGTCTTCGAGTGACACACAGAGATGATCGCGTCCTCGTTGAGGAGAAGCATGTCCGTGTTGAAGAGGTGCATCTGCGAGGGGTCGAACTTGGTGAGAAGCATGAGAGGCTTGCCAACCAATGGGCTGCGGTTGATGATGACAGCGTGGCTTCCCGCGATCGTGACGTTGTAGTAGTTGAGAAGCGTCATGATCCCTCGGGGTGTGCAGGGGACGAGATCGTATCGCCTGTAGAGAAGTCTTCCCATGTTGTATGGGTTTAGTCCGTCGACATCCTTGTCCGGGCGAATCTTGTCGACAATGCGGTAGCTGTCGATGGTCAGGGGGAGGGGGAGTTGGACGAGAATGCCGTGTGTCTCGGGGTCGTTGTTCAGCCGATTGACAATGGTAGTCAGCTCTTCTTCTTTCACGTTTGCAGAGAGCTGGTAGTTTCTGGACTCGACCCCTACCTCTGCGCACGCTTTGTGCTTCATCGAGATGTACAGTTGCGAAGCCTGATCTTCTCCTACCAAGATTGTCGCAAGGCTCGGCGTGATGCTGTTCTCCTTGAAAAGCCCAGCCAGTGTCCTGACGTAATCCTTTACCTTGGAGGCGACTTTTCTCCCATCCAAGATTACCGCGGTCAATTCTGGAACTTCCCGCTGAACTCGTTAAACTCGCGCATTCTTTTAAGCTCGTCGAAGGATGGTGTGGATCGTGCGCCTCTTTTGGTTACAGAGACGCTTGCAACAAGGTTGCCGAACCTTACGGATCTCTCAAGATCCATTCCCCGTAGATGACCGCTGATGAATCCGGCGTTGAACGAGTCTCCTGCTCCTGTTCTGTCGACAGCTTTAAACCGTTTGTAGGTGGGCAGTATTGTGCTGACATCTTTCGTTCTGACGTGGCAACCCCGGGCTCCTAGAGTTGTCAAAACGATCTTGGGGCCTAGTGATAGGATCTTCGCTGAAGCAGAGTGAAGATCCTTCTTTCCCGTTAAGTCCTTTATCTCGGATTCGTTGAACTTCAGGATCGTCGATGAGCTGAAGATTCTTCTTAGGGCGGTCAAGCCCTTTTCAACAAATATGTAGCCGGGATCAAAGTAAACCACTAGACCGCTCCTCGCTGCCGTCTTCGATGCTCTGGCTAGGGTTTCAAACGCCTCTCTCCCTTGCAGGCTACTTAGGTAGAGCGCTTTGGCGTTGGCGATGTAGGCCTCATCGATCTGTGCTGGAGCGAGTTGGGCGTTCGCCTCGCCATAAGCATAGATTTCTCTCTCACCCTTACTGTTCACGATGCACACGGCGACGCCAGTTTTCTCTTTTACCCTCCTTAGGTGGGTTGTGTCGACCCCTTCTTTTTCAAACTCTTTTTTCAGATAATCTCCGAAATGGTCCTCTCCTATGTTCCCTATGAAACCTGAAGAGAGTCCTAGTCGGGAGACGCCGACGGCGACGTTTGCCGCCGATCCTCCTCCTTGCATGTGAAACTGTGTGACCGATGTCTCTTGGTCAGGTAAGGGAAAACGTGACACATACAGGAGAAGGTCAACGTTTGCAGCTCCGATTCCTACAAGGTGCAACATCGCTACCCTAGCCCGCCAATCCTCTCTCCTCTAACGGTCTTTCTAAACGCCGCGCTCTGGGTTGTGATCAATGACCTGTTCGTGTCCGTTACGGCGTAGAGTCCCGCTAGCCGTTTCTTGTCCAGCCTCTTGAGTCTCGCGATTAGCGGATCCTCACTCCCCGCCTTCTTTCTTATGGCGCCACCCCACTCCTCAACAATTCCCATCACTCGCTCCGTCCCCCATTTGGCGAAGGCTTCGGTGAGGAGAGATGTCACTTCTGTGTCATAGGACAGGACGGCGATATCAGCCTCGGCAACCGCGTAGGAGTTCCCGTTGAACGAGACGGCGAGACCGCCACCTTCCCGTACCATGCGTAGGGCCTCGATGTCGGTAATGCTGTCACCAACGTACATCGCCTCAGGGAGGATTGTCCCGGTTCTAGCAAGGATGTCAGTGATGGCGTTAGCCTTTTCTTGCCCGCCGACTGGGTCGGTGTCCTCCACGATCTGGTAGATGCTCATCTCGGGTAGCTCTTTCCAGAATATCGTTTCTAGCCTGCTGATAGCGTTTCGATCTGCTGGTGCGAAATCCTCTAGACGGGAAGCGTTTTCAGTCATGGTGATGACGTTCATGGCTGCGATTTCAGCGCTCAGCTCTTTCAGCCGTCGGATCTCGGCATCTGTAATAGAG
>CAYSNV010000016.1:0-11356 GCA_964432545.1 uncultured Candidatus Bathyarchaeia archaeon
GCCGTCAGCACTCTCATGAGTCGTCGGCAGGCAGTACGTCACCGTTCTACCCTTGGGATCTGGCCTCGGCTGCCTCGTGGTCACGGAGATGACTCCCGCCGTCGCCAGCTTCACGAAACAGGTTCCCGGTTCCACCGTCCCCGCCGCGAGGTTCTCCACCGAAGGGTCATGAGCGCCGTTCACCACCGATACCCCTTCAGGCAAGCCGATCCTCCTCGAAGCCCCGCGAGTCACCTCACCCATCACTTGCGCCGAAGGCGCAACATCCGGAAGCTTCTCCATTTCAATCCGTGCAGCCGCGCATATGCTCTCCGACCATTCAAATCTCTCCCCATCGAACAGGTAGGTTCCCAACGCGTCGCTCGGATCGGTGAACCACCCCCCGTCTATGAGCCTCTGTCGAACGAAATCTTTTGCCACCAGTAGCCTGTGGGTCTTCCGCCAGACCTGAGGCTGGTGCTCCATCATCCATAGGATCTGGGGAAGCGTGAAGGTTGTGGTGAGAGGGTTGAAGGTGTGCTGCATATCGCTTTCGGGAAGTATCCTCTTCAGACGCTCTACTTGAGCACTGCTTCTCCTGTCTATCCACGGGATAGCGGGATACAGTATCTCGTTCTTTTCACTTGTGAATACCGGTGTGTGGGGCTGTCCGTCAACACATATTCCAACTATTCGGCGCTTTTCTTTTGCAGGGATTCCTCTGCAAACTCTTCTTAAGGCTTCGAGCCAGTCCTCAGGGCTCTGTTCAGCCCATCCCGGCTCCGGGTAGTGGGTGGGGTATTCCTGTGACAGGGTCGCGACGACTTTGCCTGCAGTTGTCATGAGCGTCGCTTTGCATCCTCCGGTTCCGATGTCGATTCCGAGTAAAGCCTCGTATCTGCTCAAGAGAATCACACCTCAAGATACATGACTCCTACACCGGTTCTTAAGATGAGCGGCTCTCCTCCTTCACGAAGGATGGGTCCTTCCTTCTTGCCTGCGCAAACCGCCGGGTGGATCACATAAAGGAAATAAGCGCCGCCGCCCCATTAGACTGATAGCGTCATCGGAAGAGAACGATGATCTTTTATGAAGAGGGACAAACCCCACTCTCTGTTGATCCATAGCAAGCTGGCAGACATAGTAGGCGATCAGAACATCATCACCGGTGAACTTGAGAGGACGATGTACGCGGTTGGCCGAAGCTGGCTTGCAAGGACGTGGATGGCCCAAGGACTGCCTGTGCCGAAGGCCGATTTTATCGTGCAACCGGAGACTGAAGAACAGATCTCTCAGATCCTTGTGTTGGCGAACAAAGAGCGGATTCCCGTGATACCTTTTGGCGGGCTGAGCTCCGGAATGGGGGGGACCCTTCCTCTCCACGGAGGGATCCTGTTGGACATCAAGAGACTGGACAGGATAAAAGAGGTAAGCGACAGATCCTTGACGGTGAGGGCTGAAGCAGGTGTCAACTGTTGGACGCTGGAGGATGAGTTGAACAGGAGAGGTTACACCTCAGGCCACCTCCCCGCATCCTTCTTCTGCTCATGCATCGGCGGGTTCATCGCATGCCGCGGCGCGGGCAGACTGTCGACAAAGTATGGAAAGATGGAGGACATGGTGCTGGGGCTGAGGGCGGTGCTGCCCACGGGAGAGGTCGTCGAGACTCGCCCCGTCCCAGCCCACGCGACAGGGCCCGATCTGAAACAACTCTTCATCGGGTCAGAAGGCAGCCTCGGGGTTGTGACCGAAGCGGTATTGAGAATCCACACCCTTCCCGAGGAAAGGCGTTTTCGAGGCGTAGTCTTCCCAGACCTGCACGCCGGCCTCGAGGCCATGCGAAAGATCATGCGGGCCTCCATCGTTCCATGCCTGGCCAGACTCTACGACGAGGAAGAGACGAAGACCAAAGTCAAAGATGCGTGGGGCGTCAAGGAAGAGGGTTCTTTCCTTGTCATCGGCTTCGATGGCCCCAGCAAGTTCGTGGACCTTGAAGAGAGCACGGCCCTAGACATCTGCGGAAAGGAGGGGGGAAGGGACCTTGGACGTGAACCCGGCGAGTACTGGTGGGAACACAAGTACGATGACTACTACCCCACCTCTAAAAGCCTCAAGGAGTACAGGGCACTGCTCGGGGGCCGCCAAGTGGGGGCAACCACCGACACCTGTGCCTCCTACGAGGAGATAGAGAGCATCTACCTCGAGATGAAAGAGACGTTCATGAGGGAGTTCGGGGACAAATACCGCGGATGGTTCTACGGTCACTTCTCCCACTGGTACAAGAGCGGGGCTATGCTTTACCCCCGCTGGCACCTCTATGAGCCGCCCGGCGGGACGGGCCTCGTCAAGCTGTATTGGAGAGTCTGGGCCACTCTAGTCCGCATAGCCCTCAAGCATGGGGGCGTACTCAACCACCACCACGGGGTTGGCCAGATCTTGGGAGAGTACATGCCTGAACAGTACGGCGCCGGGTTCGAGGTGCTGAGGAGGATCAAGAAAGCTATAGACCCCAACGGCGTCATGAGCCCCGGCGTCCTCGGACTGAACAAGGAGGGAACATGAGGATGCACATAAGCGAGATCGCCGAGAAGATAGCGATCTGCGCCAACTGCTTCTTCATGTGCAAGGACGTGTGCACTGTCTACGCCCAAACCAAGGTGGACTCCCTCTCCCCATCGATGCACGAATACCTCCTATGGCTCATCTTGGAAGGCAGAGAGAAATATTCTGAAGAGGTTGCCAAGACCATATATCGAACCTGCTGCAGCTGCCTCCTCTGCCAATCCTGGTGTGCAACGCGGCAAGATGTGCCTGAGAAGGTGAGAGCGGCCAGAACTGACATCGCCGATCTCGACCTAACGCCGAGACCTGTCAAAGATCTCGATACCAGCACCCGGGAGTCTCATAACCCGTTCCGCGAGCCACACGAAAAACGGTTCCGAGAGATAACTCAGACTTCCCATCAGAAACAGAGCGCCAAGACCCTCTACTTCGTCGGATGCACCGCTGCATACCATCAACCAGAGATCGCAAACGCCGTCATCACAATACTGGAGAAGGCTGGAGCCGACTTTGCACTCATGAAGAGCGAGGAGTGGTGTTGCGGTCTGCCCCTATTCGAGCTGGGGCTCCGGGAGACCGCTCTAAGCCTTGCCCAACACAACTCCCAATTCATCAGGAACGCCGGCTACAATGCAGTTGTGACTTCCTGCCCTGAGTGCTGCTACATGTTCAGGAACGTTTATCCTACGCTCGGGTTCCCGCTCGACGCGGAGATCTATCACATCTCAGAGTATGCTAGGCTGCTCCTCGAGAACGGAAGGCTGACTCCGAGAAAGAGGCTCCTCGGACGCGTCACCTACCACGACCCCTGTTATCTGGGAAGACACTGCAGAGTATACGAAGACCCCCGAACGGTCATCAAACAGATAGCGGACAGCTTCGTCGAGATGCGGTGGAACAGGGATAAAGCCTACTGTGGAGGTAGCGGGGTGGGATACTCAATCCTCTACCCCGAGACAGCTTCCAAGATAGCCAGCAGAGTGCTAGAGGAGTCGGAAAAGGTTGGCGCTGAAATATTGATCACAGCATGCCCCACATGCAAATCTCGATTCTCACAGCGTCAACATCCCGAGAACCTCAGAGTCTATGATATTGCAGAAGCCCTCATGCACGCCCTCTGATCTTCTCCTCTCACCCGAGAACATTGTCAGAGGTATTCGACACTCGCGCGTTCCTTGTCTCATCGGAACCGTAGAAGTCTAAGCAGAGGATTTGTAGGCGTACTTGCCCCCGTTGAGGGCGAGTGGAAAGGCATGATGCTAATCGACTTGCGGCGGATAGCAGCACACGATCTCTAACGGGGTTGCGCCTGTGTTAACGAGATCAAATGGCAGAAGCGAGGCGGCGATGAATACCGATTTTCCACGTTTGAGAGGTCTGTCTCCGAACTTCCCCACGATCTTTCCTTCGCCCTGCGTCGTTATGGCGCAATAGAAACCTCGACCGCTAGGCATGTGTATCTTCTTGTCGATCTTCAGTCGGGTGAGCCGGAAGTACTTCTTGGCCTCGTCAGGAAGGAGGGTTTCCTCTTTGTTCCCATTCTCCTGTCTCATCGTGACCGGCTTTCTCTTGACGTAGCTGTTGAGGTAGTCAAGGGGCATCTCCTCGAAACTGGCTGCATCTAGGGCCCTATCCCAGCCCAGACCTAGTGTGCCTTCTTCTCTCCCGTAGGGGAAGCCTTCCCATTCAGCGAGTATGTTCCAATCTGTCGGTTCTTGGGGCTCTAGTATGCATAAGCCACTCCCGAGGGAGTGGACGATGCTTCCTTTCAGGAAGATGACATCCCCGACCTTGGGTTGTATCTCATGCATATTCATGCGCATCGCCCCGCGATCTTGGTTCTCCATCCACTCCCTGAACTCCTCCTTTGCGATCTTCCTCTTCCATCCAATCCACGCTTTAGCTCCGGGGCGTGTCCCGATGACGATCCATGATTCATTCTTCCCGTATGGCGAGTCCAGATGTGTCCGGGAGAACTCAGGCGTGGGGTGCCAATGTACGGGTATATGCGCGTCCTCGCCGACATCAAATATCTTTACGAGAATAGCAAGGTTCGCCCCAAACCGCTCATAGTGTTTTCCTCCTAAAGTCTCCCTTGGGAAAGCTTCCAACAGCTCTTTCAAAAGGACTATTCTCCCGCTGGGAAGCTGAACCCTGCTGAACCCCTTATCGGGCGGGTTGTCTCTCCCAGGCGTGATAGCTCGATTGGTTGAGAATATCCACTCTTCAGACCTGAAATCATCCATCGGGTCTGGTTCTCCCATGAACTCCGCGCGGAGCTTTCCCCCGTTGTAGAAGTGCAGGTAAGTGTTGGGCGCAAGGTAGATTGGTGCGTCAAGAAGTCTCTCAAGCTCGTCCTTCATCATCTACACATCTCTGGAATCTTGATCAAGGGTAGGGATTGTGGACATGCCGCAACTGATACGGCTTTTTGCGCTATTAAATCTTTCAATTGAGCATGAGTCTTAGCCTACAGGACTCACATCTCGAACCGTTGAGTCAGGTTCTTCTGCAGCCAAACTTTATCTCTGAGGTAGGACCATACTTATGGCTGGTGGGACGATGGGTAAGGTAAGCTGCAACATTGATGCGTTTCGCCACTCTGATAGGACCTTTGATTATGCGGTCAAGGCGCTCAGAGACTTAGGATTCGATGCTGTAGAACCCGAGGTATTGGACGGCAGATGCATCTACACGATCTACCACTACTGTCCGATGGTAAGTTTGGAGGACGACCCAACCGAAGTGAAGAAGCTGGCGGAAGACAACGACCTAGAGATCTCCTGCATTAGCGCGCACACCTCTCTGCTGAATACAGAATACGGAGCAAGATACCTCAAGAGGGCGATAAAGTTCGCCGACAAGGTGGGCACTTCCATCGTGAATACTTCCGAAGGCCCCAAGCCAAAGGGGATGAGCGACGACGAAGCTTTTAGGCTCATACAGGCGAACCTGAATGATGTCTTGAGGATGGCGAAGAACTACGGGTTAACGGTGACTGTGGAGCCCCACGGCGAGTACACGACGAATGCTCAAGGCCTGTTAAAGATAATGGGGTTGACGAAATTCGACAATCTGGGGATAAACTTGGACACAGGGAACGTGTATCTTTCAGGGAACGATCCGCTTCAAACCCTCAGAGCGGTGAAGAAGTATGTGAAGTACATGCACGTCAAGGACATCGGGGGGGCACTCTTGGACGCAAGAGGCAAGGTTACAGGCACGCCGGTGGGGGTCGCCATTGGAAAGGGAAACGTCGACGTGAAGGGATGCGTAGGCGAGCTCAAGGGTGCAGGATACAAGGGCTACTATTCAATTGAGGCCGCGGAAAAGGATCTCGCTGAGAGCGTGCAATTCCTTAGACAACTCGTCTAAGGCTCTTTAGCATCCCTCCTCCCATTTCTTTATGACGCTTCGGGGCACGAAGGCTGAGGTATCGACACCCTTAGCCCTCGCCAGCGTTAACAGATTCTCAACGTCGCCCCGCCTTCTGTCTGGGTTGAAGTAGTGTTCCAGGACGGCTTCATGGTCCAAGTTATCTACCACCCCGTTGGCGAGATATACCGCGTTGAAACAGTTCGCGAGGGCCACCTGCACCGGCATCTTCTCAGGGTTGATGTCGAGCCCGATATACCCTTGGTATCCGTATATCCGCAGGACGAACATTAACGCCTCTACTGTTTCTGCTCCCACGACTCCTACATTCAAGTCTTGGTCGAAGTTGCCGAGGGGTTGGCTGTTGAGATGCGTGTGTGCGAGCCTCCCTTCGCGCATGACTCTCGAGTAAGCATAGGCGACTTCCTCAAACCCCATTCGCACGTGTCCAACTTCAGGGTTGAGGCCGACGATCGCATGTCCTTCCTTGAGGAGTTTCAGGTTCTCAGCGTTCTTCAGTCTCGCCTCCACATCCCTCGTCATGATGATGCCGTCGGCTGTGTTCCTGTAGATGTTGTTGATCGCCGGCTCGTACGGCTTTGGCTCTATGACCGCTCTCACCCCTGGAACCTGATCCATCGCTTCAGCTAATGCTGCCTCGAACCTATCCCACATGTCATAGAAGTGTGTTCCAAGGGGGTAGGTGTAGCCATCGATACCAGGCCACGAGACTGCCACCGAGTTGAGCTCGCGGGCTAGTTTCAGCCCGTCGACCGTTGTCTTGAGGTACTTTTCCCTCACTTCCTTTATGACGCTGGATGTCGTGCCGAATTGTGAATCGGGAACCCTGAAATCTCCGCCTATCCCGGCTACTACGGATACCTCTACGCCAGATTTCTCTTTTAGCGCCTTATACAGGTCCACGTTTTGCTCGTTTATCTCCCAAGGGTAGTGCGCCTCTACCGCTTGAAGCCCATACTGGGTCATCTCAGCGGCTATTCCAAGTCTCTCCTCGATCGTTGTCTCCTTCTTGTAAGGCATATGAAACCGCGAGGACCCTGCTCCGAAGAACCAGATCCCTGCAGAGAACTTGGGTTTGAACGGCGTCTTCAGTCTCTTAAGGTGGTCTTCCGGCGTCAGCCTCAATGCCTGAGCTCGTAGATCCCGTATCGCTGTGCCCGGAATCAGGCAGCCGCTCTTTGACTCGACCTCCTCCCCGAAGGGGAGGCGCAACCCGTAGTTATCGAATCTGCTGTACGCCACCATCGCGCCTCATCTGGGCAAAGGTTGTTTATGCCATCAGGCTCTTCAGGAATCTCAGACCGTCCTTCGCGAGCGAGTCTTGGGAGGGGGCCAACGGCCTCCATATCGAAGCAGCTACTGCGATCTCCTTGATTCCGGGCTGAAAAGTCTCGATGACCATGTATCTGTCGTATTTGACCTTCTTGAGCGCTTGAGCGACGCCTTTCCATGGGATGTGCCCTGTCCCCGGGGTTCCTCTGTCGTTTTCGCAGGCATGGAAGTGGATCAGTTTCCCCTCGCAGGCCTCTATAGCTTTCTCTATGGACTTCTCCTCAATGTTCGCGTGGAACGTGTCAAAATGCATCTTCACGGAGGGGCTGTCGATGTCATTCACCATCTTGAGCGCTTCAGAGACCGTGTTGACGAGGTGATTCTCAAACCTGTTTATAGGTTCTAAACCCAGTTCGACGTCCTTGTCCTCAGCGTACTTGGCAACCTCTTTCAGCTCCCTCACAGCCACCTTCCATTCCTTCTCTTTGTCGGGAATGGTGAGGGTTGGCCCCACGCCGGAGTAGAGGGGGCCTGCAACAACCCTACATCCGAAGTCGACAGCGAAGTCGACGCAGCTTCTGATATACTCTTTGGCTTTCTCCCTTGTGGTTTTGTCGCTGCTCTTTATGTCTCTTTCCTCGCTCAGAACCCCGCACAGCGACGAGCATTCGATCTTCGAGGAGCGCAACGTCTCAACGATCTTTTTCTTATCTAGGATTTTGGGGTCCTCTACAGGAATCTCGATTCCGTCGAATCCCACCTTTTCGGCTTTCAGGATGGCATCCGTGTTGAATGGATAGTACCACACCCAGCTCACTACGCCAAATTTGACCATTCAGAAACCCTCTCCGACCACGATTGTTGAACAACGCCTGTAAGTATCTCGTGTTTTGTATTTTAAGCTTCCGAAAGTTTTTTAAAAATATCCCGCAGAATAGTTCTGTTGGAGGCAGTAGTTTTGCCGAAATACCTTCTAGGATGCGGGGCTTGGCCGTACATGTTCCCCCCTTATTCGGCTAGGCCGTATACGATCGACGAGTGTTTGAAGATGATCTCTGACCTCAAATTCGATGGCGTTGAGCTCTCAGGGTTCAGGCCGCACGCGCACCCCGAAACATACAAGACAAAAAAGGATCGAACTGACCTAGAAGAGAGAATCAAAAGCTATCATCTTGAGATCTGTGGAATCGCCGCAGATCTGTCAAGCTATCCTGTCGCATCGCCTCACACCGACATGAGGAGGAAGCACGAGGAGCTGTTCTCCAACTCCCTCAGGTTCTGCAACGATCTGGGCATCAAAGCCATGAGGGTTGACACTGTTACGGGTTATCAAGGGCCTGCAGATGTTGAATACCGGGGCGCGTGGAGAATGGCCGTTGATGCGTTTAAGAAGTATGCCAAGAAGGCCCAAGATGCAGGCGTTAGACTGGTGTGGGAGTTCGAGCCCGGGTTCATGTTCAACAAACCCGTCGAGGTTGTGAGACTGCTTGAAGAAGTGGGCCATCCATACTTCACCGCCATGGTCGACACCTGCCACGCCCACTGCTGCGGGATAGGGCTTAACCAAGGGAAAGAGAGGGAACGTTTCAACGGCTACCCGATCGACGTGATAGACGCACCGGTCAGCAAGATCGCGGGAGAGTTCATAAGAAAACTCAAAGGTCATATCGGTCACATGCATCTCATCGACAGCGACAACACCCTAAACCAGCACCACACCTCCACCCACGTACCTCTGGGAAAAGGAATCATAGACTTCGACAACGTAATGCGCGCGCTGGAAGACATCGGCTACAGCGGCTGGCTCAGCTTAGACCTGTGTTTCTGGCCTGATGCCTGGAGCGCAACGAAGGATTGCAAGGCCTATCTCGACGGCCTCGTTAAGAGATATGCGTGAGGGAATGCAGGCTTGAAGGCAGCCTTCCTAACGGGGACGAAGAAGATAGAGGTGAAGGAGACAGAGCTCTCTCCACTAAAGTCAAACGAAGTTCTCTTGAAGGTGAAAGCCGTCGGCGTTTGCGGCTCGGACATCGCCTACTACCAGAGAGGCCAGGCGGACGTTCCTCCACCCATGATCCTCGGCCACGAGTTTACAGGGGAGATCGTCGAGCTGGGGCAGTTGGCCAAGGAGCAGGGAACGCTCAAGCAAGGGGAGAGAGTTGTCGCCGAACCTGTTCAGGCATGTGGTGTATGTCCCTCCTGCAAGGATGCGCATCCGAACCTGTGTACCAAGCCAGTCGTGCTTGGCGTCAACGTCGACGGCGGGTTCGCAGAGTTCTGCAAAGCCCAGTACAACTATCTGCACACCCTCCCCAAGAACGTCTCTTTCGAGGAGGGGGCTTTCACAGAACCTCTAGCGTGTGCCGTTTACGCCGTCGGAAAAATGAAGATACAGCCTGGCGATTTCTGCGCCGTGGTAGGCCCAGGCCCAATCGGCTTGATGATGCTCCAGTATATCAAAGCAAGCGGAGCCGGGAACGTCACTCTCATAGGGACAAGGGACTACCGATTGAAGGCTGGAGGTAGACTCGGCGCAGACTACTTAGTAAACGACAGGGACAAGAAATCCAAGTATTACGCCGAGAACCCGGCTGAAGAGATAAGGGAGTGGAACGACGGGTTAGGAGCTGATGCTGTCATAGTCGCCACTGGAAATATTCAGGCAAACGAGCTTGGCATAAGTATTGCTGGCGCGAAATCGCGCGTCGTCTTCTTCGGCGGGGCCGGGTATGGGCCTGAAGACCAAGCCCGACTGAACCTCTGGCAAGGAACCCTGAGAGACATGGAGGTCCATTATTCATGGCTGTCCCCTTACACCTTCCCTACCGCGCTTAAAGCTATAAGCAAAGGCCTCGTTAAGGTAAGGCCGTTAATCAGCCACACCTTCAGACTGGATCAAACCAGTGAAGCGATAGAGACCGTGGCGCAACGCAAAGGAGATCCTCTGAAAGTTCAGGTCAAGCCCTAAGAACCTCTATAACCGCTTTCAGCGATTCCCCCACCAGAACGCAAGTAGCCGTATCCCGAAAGGTGGGCCTCTCTGTCCTCAACCGCATGCCCGTTGACATGCTTGAAATAGGAAGTTGATCGAAGGAACTACAGTGAGACCATGATCGTCACGTCCACCGGGATTGCAGTAGTAGACATCATTGCAGCGGATCTGCCCCACATAGCACAACCTGGAGAAGTCGTCTTCGGCCCCAGAGGCAACGCGATCCACATGGGCGGGCACACATGCAACGTCACTGTTGATCTCGTCCAGATGGGGCTAAAGGGAAAAGCGGTCAGCGCCATCATCTCCGTGGGAAAAGATCCCCTCGGGGATTTCCTTGTCAACAGACTGACAAAGGCCAGGATAGTAACCCACCCTCTGCGGTCACCACGACAAACCTCATCGAACCTCATTCTCGTGGCCAAGGGAGAAGATCGACGCTTCCATGTTGACGTAGGGGCAAATCTAGACCTTGACCCCAAACGCGTATCGCGCATACTTCGCCAAGACTCACCGGCCGTCTTCCACGTAGGCGCAGCGGGATGGCTAGGAAAGCTCGACGACAGCCTCGCCCAGATCTGTGCTCAAGCAAGAACCCTCAACAGCATCACGTTCACCAGCATCATCGCACCCTACGGCAAAGACTGGAGCTTCATCACCCCCGCGTTGAAGCACTTAGACATCTTCCACTGCAACAATATCGAGGCGACAGCGGTAACAGGGAAATCGGACCCCGTGGAGGCGACCGAGGCGTTAGTCAAAGCCGGCGTCAAGGTCGCACTGGTCACCATGGGCGACAAAGGCCTTTACGCTCGACTCCCCGGTCAAACAGTTAGGCTGCCCGCGTTCACGGTTGACGCCGTCGACCCGACAGGCGCTGGCGACGCATTCTGCACCGGAGTAATGTTCAAACTGGCGACAGAGCCTTTCAGATCAATCTTGGGAAGGAAGAATCAGCTCAGCAATCTTGCCTTGGATCACTGGAAAGAGATACTGACATACGCCTCAGCGTGTGGCGCTGCATGCTGCACCGCTCCGGGTACAACGACAGCGGTCAAACCGCCCATCATTCAAAAGATGATGCGGGAGCAGTCTGAGCATTTTACGTCCAAGATAGCTATCCTGTAGTCTATTCCGTGGTTGGAACCCTGCTCA
>CAYSNV010000017.1:0-11299 GCA_964432545.1 uncultured Candidatus Bathyarchaeia archaeon
TTGGAGGCCGCCGAGAAAAAAACGCTGGAGATCCCGCCTGAAAAGGGGTACGGCGCACGAGATCCTACAAAGGTCAAACTTCTCCCCCTCAGACGGTTCACCAGAGAAGGAATAAACCCCGCCCCGGGTCTTCAAGTTGAGATCGACCGTAAGCCCGCACTGATACGATCCGTCGGGGCCGGCCGGGTTCAAGTGGATTTCAACCACCCCCTGTCAGGGAGGACCCTCCTGTACGAGCTTACGGTTGAGAAAGTCCTCACCGATCCTCTGGAAAAGGTGAAGGCGATCATTCACAGAAGGGTCCCGACCCTGAACCTAGAGAAGACGGTCATCAAACACAGCCAGAACGCGGTGAGGATCGAGCTTCCCGAGGAGGCGTTTTTTGTAGAGGGGTTGCAGCTACTGAAGCGGTATGTCGCTGAGGATCTGCAGAAGTACATCCCCGACGTCAAGACCGTCGAGTTCGTTGAACGGTTCCAGAAGGCGGAGGCTCCCGCGCCAGCTGGACCAAAGCCAGCCTCACCCCCCTCGGACAAGACGTAGCCTCGCCCACCGCCACTACCTTGCAGGGATCACCAACCCTCAACCCCACAGGGTTACATTTGCCATACTCGGGGCAGTCCACCGTCTCACACTCGATCGGCTCGAACCGTATCAACGCGTCTTGCACCGCTGCCTGAGGCTTGATGTTAGCGTGGTGAACGATCTCGTCAACCTCGACGACGCACCCCCTCTCCTCGTGCAGTCTGCACTCCAAGGTTTTTTTCAGAACGTTCTTCACCTCATAGATCCTGCCGACCTCCAAGTTCCCCACGCACGCGTTGAGGTAACTGCAGGGAAGACAGGGGCTCGCCAGTCCGTCGAAGATGAAGCGGTACCCTCGTCTCGCCTGCTTCGGACTGATGATAGTTACCTTCGCCCGGCCCATGCATGTCACTAGAAAGATTTTTAAGGGATAACGGGGTTCTCCAATACGGCGTATTAATCGTTCTCGCGTACGCCTTAAAATAGTTGCTGGAAGCTTCTCCGGGGTATTCGTTCGGTGTATCCAAACCGCTCAGATCCGAAGTTGGACAACTACGTGCTCAAAGGAACCACGACTATCGGTGTTGTCTGCAAAGACGGGCTTGTCCTCGCCACCGATACGCGGGCCACCATGGGCTTCTTTGTCGCGCATAAGAAGGCGAAGAAGGTTTATCCGATCGACGACCATCTCGCGATGACGATCGCAGGAGGAGTCGCCGACGCGCAGACCGTAGTGGAAATACTCAAAGCGAACTCTAAGATCTACAAGTATGCTCACGGAAGGCCGATGCCCGTTGGCGCCGCTGCTCGGCTGGTCGGCAACATCCTCTTCCAGAGCAGGTTTCTCCCCCTGCTTCTCCAAGCCATCATCGGCGGCATGGATGACTCAGGGGCCCACATCTTCGCACTCGATCCCCTCGGAAGCGTGACTGAGGAGAAGTGCATGTCCACAGGCTCCGGGTCACCGGTCGCGTACGGGGTGCTTGAGGCAGAGTACAAGGAGAACATGAAAGTCAATGACGCTCTCCCCGTCGTTGTCAGAGCGGTCCATTCCGCCATGAGAAGAGACTCCGCAAGTGGCGACAGCTTTGACGTGGCGGTGGTCACCTCAAAGGGTTACCGGGAGCTCTCCGACGAGGAGAAGAAGACTCTCGCCGGCAGGGCTGAGTGAACTAACAGTCTCCACCTTATACCTTCAGAAGGAATGCGATGTGACTATCGTTATCAATGATACTCACGTGAAGATACGTGAGACCATCCTTGAACACATGCCCAGGGAGGCTGAAGTGACCAGAATCGAGTTTGAAGGACCGCGCCTAGCGGTCTACGTCAAGAACGCAGGGGTACTCCTGGATCAAAGCTACATCGTCACCGACATTGTGAACATCCTGCATAAGCGCGTGGTCATCCGCTCCGACCCCTCGATCAGGCTGAAAGAAGAGAACGCGGAGGCGATCATCAAGAACCTAATCCCTGCTGACGCCGAGGTGACTAACATCTCGTTCGACCCCAGTCTGGGCGAAGTGGTCATCGAGGCGAAAAAGCCCGGCCTAGCGATAGGGAAGGATGGCGCCGTTCTTCAGGAGATGATCAAAGCGACCTCATGGAGGCCGAAAGTCCTCCGAGGCCCCCTAATCCACTCCAAGATCATCTCGACCACCCGGCACATGCTCCAAGCCGAGAGCGAGGAGCGGAGCCGCATCCTCCGAGAAGTCGGCGAACGCATATTCCGGCCGACTCTGACGAAAGTCGGATCCGTCAAGCTGACCCCGCTGGGAGGTGCTCGTGAAGTCGGCAGATCCTCATTCCTGGTGGAGACGGAGGAAAGCAAAGTCCTCCTCGACCTTGGCATTCACCCCAGCACCAACAACCCCAGCCAGACCTACCCACGCCTTGACTGCTCAGAGTTCAGCCTCGAATCGCTCGACGCCGTTATCATCTCCCATGCGCACATCGACCACTGCGCCATGGCGCCCTTCCTGTTCAAATACGGCTATGACGGCCCCGTCTACTGCTCCGAGCCAACCGCGAGCCTTATGACGCTTCTCCAGCTGGATTATCTTGACGTCGCAGGGCGAGAAGGCGCGTATGCCCCCTATGACCAGAAAGACGTCAAGGATATGGTGATGCACACAATCCCGCTTAAGTACGGTGTGGTCACCGACGTCGCTCCCGACGTCAAGCTGACCCTCCACAACGCGGGGCACATTCTAGGCTCATCCATCGTGCACCTGCACATCGGGGAGGGCTTCCAGAACATCGTCTACACCGGGGACTTCAAGTTCGGGAAGACGATGCTGCTGGAGTCTGCCTCTTCAATCTTCCCGCGCGCGGAGACTCTAGTCATCGAGAGCACCTACGGGGGGCCGGAAGACTTCATGTCTGACAGGGCAAGCGTCGAGAAGAAGTTCACCACGCTCGTCGATGAGACGATTAATCGGGGCGGAAAAGTCCTAATCCCGGTTCCCGCGGTCGGACGGGCACAGGAGATCATGCTCGTTCTGGACAAGTTCATGAAGAACAAGGGTCTCACCGAGGTTCCCATCTACCTTGAAGGGATGATCTCTGAGGCAACAGCTATTCACACCGCCTACCCTGAGTACCTTGCAAAGGAGATCCGCGATCAGATCCTTCACCACGACGTAAACCCCTTCCAGTCGCCCTACTTCACCGTGGTCAATCACCCCAGTGAGAGAGAAGCCATCGTCCAAGGGGGCCCCGCGATCATCATGGCCACCTCAGGCATGCTCGAAGGCGGCCCCGCCATCGACTACTTCAAGAACCTTGCCCCCGGCGAGCTGAACAGCGTCATCTTCGTCAGCTACCAGATCGAAGGCACGTTGGGGAATAGGATTAAGAATGGTTTGAGGGAAATCCCGCTTCAGGAGCAAGGCGGGAAGATGGAGCTGGTAAAAGTGAATGCGGAGATCAATCTCGTCGAGGGATTCTCCGGGCACTCCGACAAACGTCAACTCATCACCTTCATCCAGAAGATGTCTCCGAAGCCAGCGAAAGTGATTGTCTGCCACGGCGAGAGGAGGAAGTGCGACATGCTCGCGCAAAACATCACGAAGATGCTGAGCATCAAAGCCGTGGCGCCGGAGGTCAGCGAGACGATCCGGCTGCGATAATCCTACTTTCCGCGCCAGATCTTGACCTTGGGGGGAGTAATCACGATCCGCTCCTCGCCCAGCCGCGCGATGTCTCCCCCCAGAATCGCGATAAACTCTTTCAGCCGGTTGATCGCCTCTTTCGTGTCTTCGACGCTCTTCTTGGCCAAGGGCGTGATCTTGACGATCAGAATATGTCCTTCTTCAGCCTCCGCCTTGATCTTGTCGAGATCAGAGAGCTCCAGAAGCGGGATCGCCTTGACATAGATTTGCGGAGCTTTCTCCTTGACGGAGGTTCTCACCAAACTCTACCACACGGTTTCAGATTTCAAGTAGATAGATAAGGCGTATTGTAAAGCCAATCTACATTCATATACTGTTCAGTACACTATTTTAAAGATTTGTTGTAGATGACGCCTTCACAAAATCCCATACCTTATCACCGACGTAATGGAGGATTTGCACGACCTTTCCCTTCGCTAGGGTATGAAGCTCTTGAGAGCCGACAAGCGCAACGCCCACCGCTAAACCCTTCTGATACGTCTCATCGACGGTGAGGACCAAGTCCCCACGGTTGAATGGTCTTGTGACGCCTCTCACCCCCGGCGCCATGAGGTCCGCGCCACTACAGATGTGGGGAACCGCGCCCCGGTCAACCTTTATCCACGGAAGACTCCTGAGGGCACGTTCGAAGGTGAGTGATGGGATAAGGCGGTTCCCGACTTCAAGAAAGGTATCCTTTCCGCCGGCCTGATAGATTGTCCTACCTTCTATCGAGAAAGCCTCTATGCGTGAATTCGAAGGTAAAGGGCCGTCAGCGCCAAATAAGCTGTTGAGCCGGGCGACAAGATTCCGGGCATCCTTGTTCTTCAGGACCTTTCGGCTCACTCTCGACATGAGAAAGACTATGTTTATAACAAGCTTTAAATCATGTGAATGTTGCCGTTAGATACGTGGCAGTGGAACCTCTATGTCTGAGATGGCGACAAAGATATTCGAGCACAGCATCGGCAAGACAGTCCTAGTGGAGCTCAAAGGCGGCAGAGGCGTCAGAGGGAGACTGTACAGCTACGACCAGCACATGAACCTCGTGCTCGAAGACGCGGAAGAGATCGGTGAAGAGAACAGCACCCGGAGAATCGGAACGATCATCGTCAGAGGAGACAACGTCATCATCATCTCACCCTCACCCAACAAGAGCACCCCCCATAGAGACGTTACCAGCGAGAGTGAGAAGAAGTGGTGAAGGGAACAACCTCGTTCGGAAGGATGGGCAGGGCAAGAACCCACATAATCTGTCGCAGATGCGGACGCCACGCATACCACATACAGAAGAAACGGTGCGCTGCCTGCGGATACGGAGCCACCTCGAAGATACGCCGCTACTCATGGCAGAACAAGAAGGTAAACAGCGTCAGAATAGTGTGAACTGCGAAGGCTCTCGTACCTACCTGCCCCAACGGCCTTCAATTCTGGTCAAAACCAGATCCTTCAGCCAGCCCTTGGAACGCTCTCACCCTTTTTCCAGTAAATCGTTTTTCTTGCCATCGGAGCCCGCTCTCTAGACCGGACCCGCGCCCGCGGATGGGCAGCGAGGACGCTTGTTCTACGAGCGCTCTTTGAAGATAGTTAAAGGTTAAATAGAGTCGCGCGCGCTTAATACAAACTCAAGTATGGGCCGGTCGTCTAGTCTGGACATCGCACGCGGTGGGACAGTTAGGATATCTGCCTGACACGCAGAAGGTCCCCGGTTCAATTCCGGGCCGGCCCACTTCCGTATTCATTATGCGGAGAATCCTCACCTCCACGTTTGGCCACCGATCTCGTGAATAGATCTCCAGGGAGCAGGGCCGGAAAGACTTTTTAGCAAACAGCGTACTCAAAAGATGTACCGAGTCAGAGCGCGTGAGGCGGATTCCTTGAACGTCATCGGGCAGACCAAAGAACAGATGGATACTCCCGCGTTGTTGATAGATCTAGACGTCATGGAGAAGAACAGCAAACACATGGCCGACTTCTTCAAGAATGCAAAGGCCCGCCTGAGAGCACACACCAAAGTCCACCGCTGCCCCGCGATCGCACACCGCCAGATCGAAGCGGGTGCAAAAGGGATCTGCTGCCAGAAAGTAGGCGAGGCCGAAGTGATGGCGGAAGCCGGCATCAGAGACATCATCGTCACCAACGAGATAGTCACTCCACCCAAGATCAAACGACTCCTTTCACTAGCCGCGCTCTGCAAGATATCGGTCCCGGTAGACAACGCCGCAAACGCGGATGTGCTTTCATCCTTGGCGGCGAGGTCTGGAAAGAGACTGGATGTCCTGATCGACATCCATATGGGATCGAACCGGTGTGGCGTTGAGCCTGGTGAGCCTGCCTTAAAGCTTGCAAAACACGTCAAGAAGCTAAGAGGGTTGAACATTATCGGGCTTATGGGTTTTGAAGGCCACATCTCTTCTATGATGCCCCGAAAGAAGAGGAGAGCCGAGTGCGAGAAGCTTGAGAGACTGCTCATCGACACAAAAGGACTTCTCGAGAGGAATGACATAAGCGTGGGGGAGGTGTCCACCGGCACCACTGGAACCTACGATGTCACCGCAAACTTCCCCGGGGTTACAGAGGTGCAAGCTGGGACATATGTGCTGATGGATCTACCCTACCACCAGCATGTCCCCGAGTTTGAATGTGCCATGCATGTCCTCTCAACGATCATCAGCACCCCCTCTCCGTACAGGGCTATCACAGACGCGGGGTTGATGTCGATGAACACCTCCAGCGGTCTCCCCGCTCTCTTGGATCACAGAGACGTCGAAGTGGCGGACCTGCACGCGGAAAACGCGATTCTGAAATCAAAGAAACCGTTGAGGTTCAAGATAGGAGAGAAGGTGGAGTTCCTGCCCACCTACCTCGACGGCACAGTAAACCTGTTCGACCGGTTCTATGCGACGCGAAGGGGAAGGATTGAAGCCGTCTGGAGCATCGCCGGACGTGGGAGGTCTTTCTGAGCTGCCGCGAGAGCCTCGGGAAGACAGCCGCGTGAGGAGATTCATGGAAGGCGGTCATGTAGAAGAGCACGCCAGGGTGCATGACGCCTACGAGAGATCACTGGCTTTGCCTAGCTCCCCGCTCTTTCTGGTGATCTCTTCTTGAGCCATCTTGAAAGCCTCTTTTAGGATCTCCTGCTCATTCTTGTAAGATAGGGATTCGACGGCTTGCCTGTAATTGAACCAGGAGTAGATGTCGTGCTCCTCCCCGACCGTCGTCTGAACTTGATCGGTCTCGAAGAGGTAGAAGTGAACCGTCTTGTCGATGATGCCTTCCTTGATCCAGAACTGGTAGTGTATGCTCCCGATCTTTCCGATAAGGTCCAGGCGCGTGATGCCTGTCTCTTCCCTTACTTCGCGCTGCGCCGCGTCTATCTCCGATTCGTCCTCCTCGATCAGGCCTTTTGGGAGACACCAGATGTTTCTCTTCTTGAACCCGATGAGAAGGAAGATGGGTGCTCCGTTCTCAGCACGGAAGACAACCCCGCCGGCCGACACGCGGCGCTCTCCTTTCATGCTCGACCCTCTCCTGCGCATCTATAACGCGTACCCTAAAGTTGAGAGCTTTTTAACTCCTTTGGACGTGACGGCGACCACGTCCTCTATCCTGATCCCGCCGACTTTCCTGTCGTAGAGTCCAGGTTCGACCGTGAAGACGTGTCCGCGACGTATCTCGTCTTTGCTGAAGAGGGTGAGAGACGGTTTCTCCCCCAAGGTCCATCCGACCCCGTGTCCGAGGGAGTGAGTGAAACCGTCCTCCAGCTTCCTTATCTTTCCCTCAACGAGGCTCTTGACGGTCTTGTAACCATGTGCCTCCAAGAGTTCGCATGCCATGTACATCAGTTCATTTGCTTTGACGTGCTCACTCGCAGCGTCGATCGCCTCATCATGTGCTTCAGCGACCGCTTCATGCATCCTCCGCAGCTCTTTCCCCGCTCGCCCAACAAGAACCGTTCTAGTGAAATCGAAGTACATGTTGTTTCCGCCTTTCGGGAAGAGGTCGATGACTATCGGCTGGTTGGTCTTGATTGGGTCGTTGGCTTCGCCTCCGTAATGGGGGTCAGAGGACCGCGTGCCAGCGGCGACGATGAAGCCTTCGGCAGGAGTCAAGTCGTTCTCCGCGAAGAGCGTGCGGATGTGGGATTTGACTGTGCCTACTGTCAGCCTCTTTCCTCCGTGGAGCAGCGTCTTGCCGCGCATTTTGCATCTTTTCAGAAGCGCAGCGGTGTCGGAGAAGATCTTCTGAACCTGTCTGCCCACCATCTCGATTTCAAATATCTCGGCGTCGCTTTTTGTCGCCATAATCCTCTCGAAGAGGTGCGGGGTCTTTTCGGCAGCGACCTTGAACCCAGATTTCCTCAGCTCCAAGACCAAACTGAAGAGGCTGTTGAACTCGTTATGGCCGTAGAAGGCTATTCTGCCGGTCACGCCTTTTTCGCGAAGCAGCCTCTCGTAGAATTGAGCTTTAGCCCTCGCAGCTGGCAGCCTCCGTGCGATCTCCTCGTACCCATAGTCTGTAGAGGATGCGACATCTCTCACTGCGCCTCTTCTCGCGTTCCTCACGTCGATGCTGCTAACGACGAGGGTCGGCTCCTCGTTCACTTTCTTTAGGTAGATTCCTCCTCGCAGGATGTCTGCCCGCGTCACGTAGTAGAATTCAGGGTTGCTCGACGTGTCCTCACCTACGACAGCGACAGCCTCTAGGCCGCTTCGCTCCATCTCTCTGTCCAGATCCTGCAACATGACGGAACACTGACGCCAAATCTCAGTACCTCACCTTGGATCAATCCGTCTAATATAGGTATGTGATTCAGAGAGCCCGGCGCAACCTCGATCAACTTAAATAACATCGAACGTTCTGTATATCCACCTGCCAACGCCTTCTGAAAGGGGCATACTATGGTCTTTAAAGGAGCATACACAGCCATCATCACACCGTTCAAGAAGAACGGGCAACTGGACAGGGAGGGGCTAGCGGCGCTGACAGACTTTCAGGTGGAGAACGATATAGAAGGGATAGTTGCAACAGGCACAACGGGAGAGTCGCCAACCCTCACGTGGAGTGAACACATCAACGTGATCAAGAACACGTACACGCGCGCAGGGTCGAGAGTCTTCGTCATCGCCGGGACTGGCAGCAACAGTACCGAGGAGGCTCTCGAGGGAACCAAGAAAAGCCATGACATCGGGGTTCGGGCGGTCCTGCTTGTCGACCCCTACTATAACGGTCCAAGCTCCCTTGAAATCCGCAAAGAGTATGTGGAGCCGATTGCAGGGACGTTTCCCGATGTCCAGATCATCCCCTACATCATCCCCGGAAGAACCGGCACACAGATACATCCACAAGATTTGGCGAAACTCAGCAACGAGTACCCGAATGTGAAGACTGTGAAAGAGGCGACCGGAAATCTCGAAAACGTAAAGCAGATACGAAAACTGTGCGGGGAAGGTTTCAGCATTCTTTCCGGGGACGACGACCGGACGCTCCTGTTGATGACCGATCCTGAGGTCAGGGCGGATGGCGTCATCTCTGTCACCTCTAACGTTGCGCCCGCTGCCGTCCGGAAGATGGTCAAGGCTCTGGCCAACGGACGCGGGCAGGAGGGCGAGGCGCTTGCCGGCGGGTTGAAACCGCTCTTTGATCTGGTCACCGTCAAGACCGTTGAAGAGACACGCTACGGTCCCGTCGAGGTTAAAGCACGGAACCCCCTGCCCTATAAGACTCTTATGCAGATTCTAGGCATGCCCTCTGGTCCGTGCCGACGCCCCTTGGGGCGGATGACACGCAAAGGGCTGGAAGTCGTACTGAGCAAGGCACGAGACGTCTATGAGAAATCCCCTGAGATACTGGAGCCGATCGCAACCTTCTTCGACGTCGACGTTCATGAAAGACTGTTTCAAGAGAAACGCTGGCACGGGCTGACCTATGACGGCTATTAGGCTATGTGTCGCCGGCGCAGACGGGAGGATGGGCAGCACCTTCCTCAAGGAAGCCGCCCTGCGGAGGAATATTCAAGTCGTCGGCGTTCTGACAGCGGAGGCGAGCCCCAACAGGGGGAAGAGACTGGGAGATCTTGGCCTCTCTCCACCAGATCTCGTTCTCCTCGGACCGGCCGACTTGAAGGTCGCTGTGTCGGGAGCCGAGATTTTCGTAAGCTTCACCGAGCCCTCCGCCGACGTGACGAACGTGCCGAGAGCTGTCGAACTAGGGAAAAAGGTCATCATCGGCACGACAGGGTTCACTGGTGAACAGAGGAAACGCCTAGAGGAGGCCATCAGAGACAGTGTCCCGGCAGTGATCGCCCCCAACTTCTCGATCGGGGTGAACATGCTTTACAGAATACTTGAGGTGGCGAAGGACTTCCCTCGAGACTATGACTTCAGCGTGTTTGAGGTGCATCACGCCGGCAAAGCTGACGCCCCCAGCGGCACAGCGAACAGTATAGCGGCTATCTTGAAAGAGGCCCGCGGGTACTCGCAAACCGTGTACGGGAGAAGCGGCATCTCGAAACGAGACAAGAAGGAGCTCGAGGTTCTCGCCGCGAGAGCCGGAGGCGTCCCAGGAATCCATGACATCCTGATCGCGGGCCAGCACGAGATGATCAGAATAGAGCATACAGCTTTCTCACGAAGCGTGTTCGCCCAGGGGGCGCTTCTTGCAGCGGAGTGGCTCGCACGCCAGCATAAGCCCGGAATCTACACGATGAGTGATGTCCTCTTCAGCTAGGGCACGATTACAGGAACTAAACGTACAGGAGGCTTAGAATGAACCCTTTCAACATCGGTGTTCTTGAGAACAAGGGAGGAGTACTCCACATCGGCGGGCTCTCCGTCACCGACCTTGCAGAAAAGTTTGGGACACCGCTTTACGTCACCGATGAGAACCGTATACGGAGCAACTTCCAGCGCCTCCTCACCGCGTTCAAGAAGAACTATGACAAGGTTCGGATCTACTACGCCGCAAAGGCGAACTCCAACATCTCGATACTGAAGATACTCTTAGGGGAAGGAGCCTATCTTGACGCCGCATCGACCGGGGAGATCTTCCTCGGCAGCCACGTAGGCTTCCCCGCTGAAAGGATAATGTACACCGGGACAGCAGTTAGCCGTGAAGAGCTGGAATACGCCCAGAAAGAGAACGTCGTCATCAACATCGACTCCTCCAGCCAGCTCGACGACCTCCTGAAGGTGAAGACGCCGGAGATCCTCTCACTGCGGATAAACCCGGAGGTCGGCTCTGGGCATCACGAACACGTGATCACCGGCGGGAAAAAATCGAAATTCGGCCTCTGGAAGGAGGACGCGTTAGAAGTGTACAAGTACGCCAAGAAGGTGGGAGTACAACGGTTCGGCGTCCACATGCACATAGGCTCAGGGATCCTCAAGATGGAGCCTTTCATCGACGCCCTCAACCGTTTCATGCAGATAGTGCGCGTGGTCAGCGAAAAGGCCGAGATAAGGTTCGAGTTCATCGATATCGGGGGAGGCCTCGGCGTCCCCTACAAGCTCGAAGAGGAAGAGCTCAACGTTCGAGAGTTCGCTGAAAATGTGACGTCGACAGTCAAGCGCGCTCTCGAGAAGCACGGTCTGGGGGAGCCTATCCTGTGCATCGAGCCCGGC
>CAYSNV010000018.1:0-11267 GCA_964432545.1 uncultured Candidatus Bathyarchaeia archaeon
GAGCCCGCAACATAAGAGATGGTCACAGGCGGTCCTCCTGAAGGGAGGACATTTCATTAGACATGATATTTTAAGGCTATATATAAGCTAAATCGATTCTGGATATTTAAATTAAGTTAATACTCTTTTAAAGATGAGTAATAGCCATGGTAGTGCGCGAGCAGATGAGGTTTCAGACAGGGAACCAGCTATTCGATCACATCTCCAATCTGCAAGAGGGCTCCACGATTCTGGTCTTAGATGAGACAGGGTTTGAGTCGCTCATCTTCTTGAATGCGTTGTTTCATAACTTCAGCGACAAGTCAAATGTGATATTCGTATCTGATACCCCTATGGAAACCCCTTTCACGCTTCAGCATATTTCTCTTGACGGTATTCCAAGTCTAACTGCGTTAAGCATTGAGGTCGACAAGTATCGAAAGCTGTTGAAGGACGGGGGGGTCATCATTCACAACTATCTTCCTCATATGCTGGTGCGAGAGGAGGAGGAACGTATCCTGAAACTGGTGGAGAGCTGGAGAGAACGCGCGCTCAATGAAAAGACGGTTGAGGTGTATAGCCTGCCCAAGGGATCTTTTCCCTCTTTCGAGAAGAAACTGCTGTCTCTTCTGAGCGGCATAATCACGATTAAGCTAGTTGAGAAGGAAAAGGGAAAGCAACCCGTTTTTCAGATGTCCGGCATCTCTAAAGCCGCGTACCACCTTGCCGAGTTTCCTTTCTTGGTGAAAGAAAACAGGCTTTTGATAAAGTGGGGAGATGAGTTTACAGATAAGGTGTTTGAGGAGGAGCAGGATCAAGTTCTGACCAGACAGAAGTACATCGAGGATAATATGTACGGTCTCCAGATAGCAGACGGGGGTCGCCAACCGAGCGGTGTCGACATCTATGAGCAATGGCTTCTGACTCAGTGCGTTGGAAGGGATGTCAGCGAAATCTACTCCCTTTTCCCTGACCGGTTCAAGGAGATTTCTCGAAGCCTAGCCTTATGGAACCTCAGGGGAATCGTGAAATTAGAAGAGAAAAGGAGGGCGAGTCCCCCTCCTACGAGAAAAGAGATTTCAGCTAGGACGAAGCTAGCATTCAAGCTTCCTACCGCTGTGGCAATGTCATCACTCACAAAACAGCCCAACCTCATCCCTCTGGACGTATACCATGCGCTACGCAGATCTGTAACCACATTCATTACCTACTATACCCCGCTCTCTGAGAAGGAGTTCATAGAAAAACTCTCTATCTTAGAAGGGCATTTTCAAGAGATGGCTGCCAGGGCCACGGCGATGAGGAAACTCATCGAGAATAGGGAGAACCCGAGCGCGAAGTTGGACGTTCGTTATCTTCCGAAGACAGTCTCGATCACGCTCTACTACGGATATCACCTTAAGTCGAGAGTGCTTAAAATGTCACCGGGGGAGTATGAAGTACATTTGAAGGACTGTTTTCTATGCGCGGGCGTCGTAAGTGAAACGCCCGTCTGCCAACTTATAGCTGGGACCATTGTTGGGTCCTGCGGGGTTCTTTTCAAGCAGAAGTTCTCATGTCGGGAGACGCGATGCAAGGCTATGGGTGATGGAAGCTGCGTTTTCAGTCTGAAGGCCCTATCTGAGTAGAGTGGATAGGTGTTGAAAGGCGTTTCTCATGGCCGGTTCTGTTAGGCCTGCCGCTGCCATGATCTTTGAAGCCGGTTCGATCCTCGCCTCGGTTCTACTAGGATTCTATTTCAAGTCTGAGAGCCGGGTGATGGTCCTGCTCTTCGTCTCATTGGCGCAGGCCTCAACCCTCGAGTATCTTTTTTACAGAAGGGGGAAGTATCGGTATTCCCGAGAACTTTTTCACCTCGTTGTACCAGGCCTGGACATTCCGCCCCTTGCGATCATCATGGGGTACTTCTGGTTCTATTTCACGGCCTTCTATATCTCTGAGCTAATGGTCGTCAGGCTCGGCGTGGCAAGCCCAACCGTCGTCGTCTCAATCTTCCTCTTATGCTCCTTTCTGGTGGAATACACGGTTGATGGTTTTCTGGTGTCTCTGGGGCTCTACAAGTATGCGACAAAGAGTAAAGGAGTGTGGAGAGTGCCTATGGGAGCCCTCTCCACCGTCACGTGCGTGATGGCGTTGTCGTTGTACTTGGCCTACTATTCGGACTTTCTCTTGGGCGCGATGTGGCTGCCTCTGAAGATTGTAGGACTAGTGGGTGTCGGGGTCTTAGGCGGGGTAGGGTTGGGGTTGATGAGGGGAGTCCTCCCTGGATCCAGCCTTTCCCAAGCCATTCTCCTACCCCTTCTCTTTCTCCTGATGGCATCACTCTTCTCCCACTTGGTTGGGCTCTAGTCTGGATGTATTGCACTCCATTGAGGGAAGGCTGCTGAGGTCTCAGGGTAAGCTTCATAGTAGTCTCTCACCGCCCTCATCATTCCTACGGCTTCAATGGTGGCCAGCAGGAGACGCGGATCCTTGGCCATTTTCGCGAAGATGCGAATCTTGTCCGTGGTAGATACTTCTTTCAGGAGGTCGGTGGTAGTGTACTCCCCTCTAATGCCGAGGCAGCTTAGTAGGCATTCAACCTGGTCACTGGTGAGGGAGTACATAAGGTCTTTGAGGGTGGCTGAAGCCGCGTGTTTTGCCCCGCGGGTTCTCATGAAACTCTTTGGGTAGGCCCAGAGGATTTCCGTGGTGACGCTTCCTACCGATAGGGCTGCCGAGGCGGCTTCGGCCGCTTTCTCAGCTGCCTCAAGAGCGGGTCCTATGCCTCCTCCATTGGAAGGGTTGGGATGATTGGCTGCGTCCCCCACGGTGAGAAAACCGTCCCAGACAGGGCAGGAAAGGGGCTTCGTCATCGGAACGACACCAAAGGCCCCCTCGACAGGTGTAGAGCCTTTAAGAATGGCGTTGGACTCTGCGAATCTATGGAGGGCATTTTTGAGGGTAGTTGCATCCCCAGGCGGAGGTGAGGTTAGGATCCCCGCGTTGCAGAGGGGTGTTCTCTTCGGGATTACCCACAGATAGCCTCCTGGAGCGACGGTCCAGTCGTAGTAAAGGTGACAGGAGTCGATAGCCTCACTCTCGGTCTTTCGGATCTCCCTATATCCGAGGCCTAGGACGTGGGGGAGAATCTTCTCTGAGGGCCACCAGTCGGATGGCAATTTCCTCCGCATAGCCGTGGCGACCCCGCTTGCATCCACGGTGATGAGTGCTTTGAACTTTTTCTTCCGGCGGCTATGGAGATCTCTCACCTCCAGACCTATCATGTGACTCCTCTTTGTGAGGGGGGCGGTTGCGAGGGTTCTATGATAGAGGGTAACACCGGCGTCCTGAGCTCTCGTCAGAAGCGTCTGGCCGAAACTCTTCCGGTCAAGGGTGTACCCTTCGCCTGTGACGGCGAAAAGCCTCTCTCCCTTATGGTCGTAAGCCTGAATGCCCTTTACTCTGCATTCTATGTCTTCGCCTCTAGGGATGTAGCCTACCCTTTCCAGTTCCCGTTTCGCCACTCCATCACCGCAGACCTTCTCCCCTATACTCTCCTCGGACTTTAGCTCCACCAAGGCCACGTCGTGACCTTTCCCTGCAAGGATCCTAGCGACCGTGCAACCCGCCACCCCAGCTCCAACCACCACGACATCAGCCCTCATCTAGCCCTCTCTCCAAATTCCACCCCTTGGACATCTGGGCTTCCCCAACGTTCTTTTGGAGCCTCCGTTCCCTAGTTTGCTGAAGAATCCATGTGCAGCCGGGAATAGCCAATGACCCCTTCATCATACTCATTCTTCAATCTATAAAAGGCTATTACTGTGAGAAGTGTCAAGATGCAGCTAGATCAGAAAATCTCAGGTACGGGAAAGTAGGAAGGGTTGTCTGAAATCGCTAATGATGATCGATTGAAGCTGATCGACTAGCCGAGAACAAGAGCTATTTTATCTGGACGTGGTCGATCTGGAAGTACCGTTGGACAAGTTTTCTCGTTTTGTCGATGGTCCTCCCGTTCTTTCCTATGGCGAGGGCCTTATCCTTGGGCTCGACCTCGACGACCATGACGGTCCTGTCCGGCTTCTTCAGGGACCTGACCTCCCTGATGCGAGCGGGGAGGAGCGAGTTGCGTATGAGCTGCTCGGCGGTCGCGGCGTATTCGACGAGCTCGACCGGCTTGCCGATCATCTTCCTGAGCATGTTGACGTTCTTGCCACCTTTCCCTATCGCCAGCCCCATGTCGCCCTGCTTGGTGACGAAGATGAGCCGTTCGTTCTCCTGGTCTATGAGGCAGTCGACGGCGGTGGCTCTGGTGATGTTCTCAAAAAGGGCGATGTATCTCATCTCTTCTCCGGTGAGCCGTATCTTGGAGGACATCTACGCTCAAACCAGCCTGAGTATGTCGGAGTCGCCGGGCTTCTTGATCGTCACCGTGGAGACCGCGAACCGTTTGCCGCATGCCAGTCCGAGGTCGAGACTGGATCCGTGGTAGAGGTAGAGGGGGAGTTTGGAGGCTGCGGTCAGGGTTCGGATCCTCTGCTTGAAGGTTGGGGGACAGTTTGAGGATAGGATGAGCATCTTCGCACGCCCCGCTTTGAGGGCGTCGAGAGCCTGTTTGTAGCCGACGGTGACCTCGCCGGTTTTGACCGCCAGCTTCAGCTGCGTGGTGACATCCACCGTGGATTCCCTCCTACTTTCTCCTCGTCATCGCCATGAAGACCTCAATGAGGCCTGTTCCCATCGGTATCTGTTGCCCTACTATCACATTCTCGGCGACGCCTTTAAGATCGTCGGTCGCTCCCTTCAACGCCGCGTCGACTAGGGTGGGGACGGTGATCTCGAAGGCTGCCTTCGCCAGCGTACTCGCCTTTTCGCTGCTGATCCCGTGGCGACCCACCTGAAGGACGTCGCCGGATGACGTCATAGCGTCGGCCACCAGCATGACGTGCCGTATGTCGACGTCGAGGCCTTGCTCTTCCAGAACCGTTAGCGCCTCCTTAATGATGACGTTACGCGCCGCTTCGATCCCTAGGACTTCTGCCACCTCGTAGATGTTGTTGGTGATCGTCCGCGTAGTGTCGACGCCGGGGGTTGCCAGCACAAGGCCGAGATTCGATCCCTCAGTGCGTATGAGCCACTCTCCTTCCTCTTCGACGACGAGCGCTCTCTTGATCGCGCTGATCCCCTTGACGCTAAGGGTGGAGAGCTTGGAGACGAATCGTTTGAACTGGACAATGTCTTTCCCTTTGACCTCCACTGTGGCGACGTACCCTCGGATAGTCGTTTCGCAGTTAGGGAGTGTGAGGGCATGCTCGACTTCGCTAATGTTGACTCCCCGTTCCTCCATGAGGGCTCTGTTCAGGTTGATCTTGACTTGCATATTCGTGACGTCTGACTCAAAGCTCTCCGAGATGTCTTGGAGCGTCGTGTGGGTGAGCAGGGTTGCGACCCTTTGGGCTTTGCTTCTGCTGGCATGATGGGTCTTGTCCAGGTGAATCGTCATCGACGGTGTCGAGGTGGTCTTTCTCGCGTCGACGATCTCGATTAGGCGGGGAAGGCCAAGAGTCACGTTCTGCTCTCGGACTCCGGCGAAGTGGAAGGTTCTTAAGGTCATCTGTGTTCCAGGCTCACCGATCGATTGCGCCGAGACGATGCCCGCTGCCTCTCCAGCCTCGATGAGGGCGTTCCTGTAGTTATCGATGACGACTTTAATGGCTCTATCGACGGCCTTCTTTCCCAGTTTGGCCTCTTTCATCCTCTTGATGAGGGTGGCGGCGAGCAGGGGGCTCAGCTCCTTCTTGGCCGCTTCAACTTTCTCCGTGACATATTTTTCGGAGGCGGAGGGTTCACGTTCAACATCAAGCTTAACGCGCTCCACCGTTCTTTCCACGTTCACCGCTTTCCCGTGATCGCTCTTGGCTGCGTCAACGCCGTCTTCGCCGTACCGGAACTGGATGATGCTGCCTTCGGAGTCTCTGACGGTTCCGTCATATTCGACACGTAGATGCTCCATGGCGTTCACCAGTCTCCGCTGCATGTAGCCGCTCTGCTGGGTTCGGACTGCCGTGTCGACGAGGCCTTCTCTACCCCCCATCGCGTGGAAGAAGAACTCGATGGGTGTGAGCCCGTCGTGGTAGGAGGAGTAGATGAAGCCACGAGCCTCTGCCCCTGCGTCGCCTTGGGCGAAGAAGGGGAGAGAGCGGTCACGGTACCCCCGCAAGATCCTCTTTCCCCGAATAGACTGTTGCCCTACGCAGGCCGCCATCTGGCCGATGTTCAGCATCGACCCGCGGGAGCCGGCACGTGTCATTATGACCCCGGTGTTGCCCATGTCGAAGTAGTTGTCTGCATACTCGCTTGCGACATCCCGGGCTTTTGACAGCTCGTTCATGATGTACAGTTCAAGCGACTCTTGGAGACTCTGGCCGGGCAGCCTCTCTAGGCTCCCGTTCCGGTAGCTCTCGATGAGCGCATCGACTTTCTCCTCGGACTGAGCGATCGCTTTCCGTATCCTCTCTTTGATCTGGGGGGATATGGCGAGCTCGTCGATGCCGTATGTGAACCCGTGGAGCGTGATGAACCTGTCAAGGAGGCGGGTGATCGAGTTGAGGAAGCGGCGACCCGCCTCGGCGCCGTAGTCCTTGACGATGCGGTGGAAGAGGCTCTCCGACTTCTCGGCGCCTATCGAGTTCTTGTCAATGACGCCCCTCTCCAAGATCCCGTTCTTGATGACGATGTAGGCGTCGTAGCGGCAATTCTCTTTCTCGCAGTCTTTGCACTTGTAGGCGCTGCAGATGTTTGACTTGGAGATGAAGTTCATGCCTTTTGGGATGAAGAGGCTGAAGATCTGTTTGCCGCTCCACAAGGGCGTTGGCTCAGCGACGGTGGGCGGGGGGAGCGGGCCGTTGTAGCCGGTCGCAGCGAGAAGACGGGAGACGGAGTTCTTGTCGAGGAGAGTGGGTTTGTGGGTGAGCATGTAGGAGGAGCTAAGAAGGTCGCGGATCGCGCCGATGATCGGTCCCCCGTACCGCGGTGAGAGGATTTGATCTTGAACTTGCATGAGAAGGCTGGCCTCGGTACGCGCCTCTTCCCCCTGAGGCACGTGAAGGTTCATCTCGTCGCCATCGAAGTCTGCGTTGTAGGGTGGGCAGACGCAGGGGTTGAGCCTGAACGTCTTGTAGGGGAGAACCTTGACCCGGTGTGCCATGATCGACATGCGATGGAGGGAGGGCTGCCTGTTGAACAGGACGATGTCCCCGTCCCGTATATGCCGTTCGAGGACAAAACCGGGCTGAAGGGCCTCGGCAAGGCTGTCGCGGTCGGCGACGAATTCAAGCCGTATCCGCCTCTTGTCTGGCCGTATGAGGTAGAGCGCACCGGGATACACGTCAGGGCCGTTTCTGATCAGGTTCTTCATCTCTTCGATGTTCCACTCGTTCACCCTCTCAGGGATCGTCAGCTTAGAAGCGATGTGGACAGGGACGCCTACCTCGTTCATCTCGATGTTGAGGTCAGGGGAGATCACGGTCCGCGCCGAGAAGTCGACGCGTTTACCGGAGAGGTTGCCTCTGAACCTACCCTCCTTCCCCTTCAGCCTTTGCGAGATCGTCTTTAGCGCGCGGCCTGAGCGGTGACGGGCAGGGGGCAGCCCTGAGACCTCGTTGTCGAAGTATGTGGTCACATGGTACTGCAGAAGATCGTGGAGCTCCTGGACGATGTTGACGGGAACGCCGGATTCCAAGGCTTCCTTCAGCTTCTGGTTTATCCGGATGATGTCCACCAGTTTATGGGTGAGGTCGTCCTCGGACCTGAATCCCGATTCTAAGGTGATCGAGGGGCGGACGTTGACAGGGGGAACTGGGATGACGTGGAGGATCATCCATTCAGGCCGCGCGGTGGCCGGGTTGATCCCAAGGATTCTGAGGTCATCGTCGGCGATTCTCTCAAACCGTTCTCGGATCATGCTAGGCGTCAGCCGCACAGCTCCTCCGTCGATCAGCTCGTGGAAGCTCGTGGGTTTAACGAACTCGATCTGGTACTGGCGTGCTCCGCAGTGCGGACACTCCTGAATCTTCTTGGCCTCCTTGAGTATTCCGTCGTAGACGGGCGCCGGCACCATGTTCAGGAGATTGTTCTTCTCTTCTATCACTTTCTGGTAGTGTTCGATCCTGCTGTCAGAGAGGAGGGCCCTGCCGCAGCTTCTGCAGATGGCGGAAAGGAGCTTGTGAATCATCTTGCTAAAGGAGACGTGGATGGCGGGCTCAGCGAGCTCGATGTGGCCAAAGTGCCCGGGGCACTTGGTCGCGGTATTCCCACATGTCTTGCACTTCTGGCGCGGCTCCAGAGTCCCCAGCCGCCCATCCATGAGACCGGAGACGATGGGGACCCCGTCCTCATCATAGGTGTCAGCTGCCTGAACCTCAACGACTGAGAGTTTTCTCACGTCATTGGGTGAGAAAAGGGAGAACCGGATGCTGTCGATCGATTTATATCCTTCTTCATTCGCCATCATGTCAAGCCTTCTCCTGAAGTCTTAGTCGAGGCGCTATGCCAAGCGCCATAAGCTCTTGCATCAGCAACTTGAACGCGTAAGACAAGCTGACAGGCGAGACGGCAGAGCGCTCGCCGCAGATCTTGCAAACGTATCGGTTCTGTTTGGCGTCGTAAAAGGCGAGAAGCCCGCACTTCTCGCAGACCAAGATCGTGGCCTTATCCGACTCCTCAAGAAGACGGTCCATCAGCAGGGCGGAGGCGCCGTGACCGATAAGGCAGTCCCGCTCCATCTCCCCGAACCGCAGACCTCCTCCACGCGCCCTCCCCTCTGTCGGCTGCCGAGTGAGCATCTGAACTTGGCCGCGTGCTCGCGCATGCATCTTGTCAGAGACCATATGATGGAGTTTCTGATAGTAGACTACGCCGATGAACACGTCAGCCTCGAGTTTGCGGCCGTCCAGCCCGCTGTATAAAACCTCGCGCCCGTTGTGCTGGAATCCTAGCTTCAGAAGCACCCCCCTGAGCGCTTCGGGGCTGTCGTTGTTGAAGGGCGTTCCGTCGACCAGCTCACCCGTGGCCGCAGCTGCCTTTCCGGCAATCGACTCGACGAATTGGCCGATCGTCATCCGCGAAGGGAACGCGTGCGGGTTGATGATGATGTCGGGGACGATGCCGTCCTCGGTGAACGGCATGTCGACCGATGGGAGAAGGATGCCGATGACCCCCTTCTGCCCGTGGCGTGAAGCGAACTTGTCGCCAAGCTCGGGAATCCGTAAGTCTCTTACCCGGATCTTGACGAGCCGGCTTCCCTCGATCGACTCTGAGATGAAGATGTCGTCCACGACCCCGTTCTCAGAGGGTCTCATGGAGATGGAGGAGTCGCGGCGTGTCGGCCCTTTCACCTCAAACTCCCTGTACTCTTCAAGGAACCGGGGAGGGCTCGTGCGCCCCACGAGAACCGTATTCCACGTGACGTCGGCCTCGACAGGGACGATCCCGTCCTCCTCAAGGAGACGGTAGTACTTGTCTCCGCGGTAACCTCTGATCCCGGGTTCAGGGATCTCAAACTTGTCTCTGAGGCCCCCCAGGTATTGCCTGCCCTCCGCTTCGTAGGTCCGGTAGAATGAAGAGCGGGCGAGGCCGCGGTCTACGGAAGACTTGTTGACGATGATAGCGTCCTCGATGTTGTAGCCTTGGTAGGAGAGAACGGCGACAATGCAGTTCTGGCCTGAAGGCCGTTTCTCGTAGTTGGTTACGTCCATACTGCGGGTTCTGACGACGCTTGTCTGCGGGTAGTGAAGGAAGTGCGCCCGCGAGTCAACCCTGGTGAAGAGGCCGCTGGAGTACATCCCCAGCGCCTGTTTCGCCATCGCTGACTCGTACGCGTTTCGTGGGGATTGGTTGTGCTCCGCGTAGGGGATGAGAGAGGCGCAGATCCCTAGGATCGTGAAAGGGGATATCTCAAGATGGGTCGTGTTCTTGGCGAGTTGGTCTTGGGTGAGGGCGATGAGGGCGTTCTCCTCCTCGTCGGCATCCAGGTACTCGATGGTGCCACTTTTGACTAGGTCATCCCACCTCGCCTCGCCGGCCTCCACCTTCTTAGCCAGCTCCTCGGTAAGCTTGGAACGCCCACTCTCGACGATGACAAGGGGGCGTCGTACTCTTCCCGCGTCACAGTTGACGTAGACCTCATCTTTCCCCTCTTCGGTGGAAGACTCCAAGTAGGAGACGTTCATCTGGGAGCTCACGGCGTTGTTTCGGCGAAGCTGCCGCATCTCCTCCACTATCGGCTTGGGGTTCTTGCTGTATCCTGTAATGATTCCGTCGACGTACACCTTCGCGCCGACCTGCCGGGTCCTGTTGTCGGCCTTGTCAACGGGCACTACGCTGAGGTCGAGCAGCTTCCTGACGACGTCATCGGTAGGGCACCCGATGGAGATCTCCGAGGAGAGGGCGAGATTCTTCACGAGGCCGCAGTTGGACCCTTCAGGGGTCTCGTTAGGGCAGAGGCGGCCCCAGTGCGTGGGGTGAAGGTCCCGTGCCTCAAGGTTAGGCTGACTCCTGCTGAGGGGGGATTGAAGCCTTCTCAGATGGCTCAGGGTGGAGTAGAAGTTGGTCCTGTCGAGAAGCTGGGTGATGCCGACGCGTCCACGAACCCAGTTCCCGGTCGCGATCGCGTGCTGGATCCGCTCGGTGATAATCCCCGGTCTAACAGAGTTGGCGATGAGAAGCTCAGGATGCCTGCGCACCGTCACCCTCTCCAGCTGGTACTTGAGATCCCGCACCAGGTTCCGGAAAGAGATCCGGAACAGCTCGGCGAGGAGCGAGCCCGCGAGCTTCAGCCTCTTGTTGCCGTAGTGGTCTTTGTCATCCTCGCCACGTACGCCAAGCTTCAGCTCGATGAGACGGTTCGCGATCTCCGCCAGGAAGAAGAACTTGTCTTTGCGGCTCTCAGGGCCGCGGCCGATGTGGGGGAGAAAGTTGCGGTCAAGGACGCTCTCCGACTTCTTAATACGGTACTCTTCAACCTGTCCGGGGGCCAGCCGGTTGCCAAGGAACAGGAGCGCGTCCTTCACCGTGTTGACGCCGACACTCTTCTCGAAAGAGGGCTCCATCTCATCTTGGATTTCCTTGAACGGGGATACAGCCTCAACGATTCTAATATCCTCGTCGACCCCCAACGCCTTCATAAGCACGGCGATGGGGATGTCGACAGGAATTCCCGGCATGGAGATGTAGATCGCCCCGTCGCTTTTCATCTTCGCCTCGATCCGCGCGCGGAAGCCCACCGTCGTGGAGAATATCTTCGCTTT
>CAYSNV010000019.1:0-11136 GCA_964432545.1 uncultured Candidatus Bathyarchaeia archaeon
TCGACATCATCGATGGACCTGACGGCCCCGTGGTGGTTGAAGTGAACTCGCAGCCCAGTGCTCCCGCTGACCGGATCGCGAGATCCTCGACCTCTTTCGTCAATTGAACGGCGGAAGGTCTAGCCCCTTGACTTATGTTGTTCTTCCAGCTGTCCGACACCCTTCTCATCGCAGCCACAACCCTGCCCCCGATCACGAAGGCCCTCAGGTCGCTGGATCCGTGTGGGATGAACCGTTGCAGGTAGAGCACATGCCGGTGAAACTCCAAGGTCCGAAGGACCCTTTCGACAACATCTTTGTCAGTGAAGTAGGAGATCCCGATACCTCGGGAGCCGAATAGGGGTTTCACCACCACCTCCCCAGAGAGCCTTCTGAATCCGCGGAGCCCCTCTCGAACGTTCTCGGTGACGACACTCTCAGGAACCGGAATACCGTTTGATCTCAGGATTGAGGATGTGTAGTATTTGTCCACGGCGACCTCAATCGCCTTCGGGTGGTTCACCACAGTCATACCGTTCGCACATAGTCTGTGGAGGAGATTGATCTGAAAGAGAATCTCCTCCAGTGACCCTCTGCCGATCGGCCGGACAAACACCGCTTGCAGATCGTTGAGGAGGTTGACACCCCGACAGAAGAAATACTCCCTATCCTTGATGTGGACCACGACATCCTTGAAGCTGAAACAGAAGGCTTCAAAACCGCGCTTCCGGAATGCATCCTTGAGCTGAGTGACAGAGTACGAATTCTCATTCCTAGTTAGAATTCCGATCTTCAACCCGCTCGACCGTCTATGGAGACTGCAACCAATAGTATCGAGGATACTAACTCTCTTTAAAGCCTTCTCGAGCCTCCAATTCGATTCCAAGAGGTGGCGTACTCCCGAAAATCCTCGCAGAACTGTGTGCGCAACAAGCTGAAGGCTCCTCCAGCGTCGCCCTCCCTGCATTTGAACTCACATGAAACACAATCCTTATGAACCGCGTTTGCATTGAGCTACCCAAAGATTCAGGATGTAGTTATATGAGTGTAGAAAGCCCAACTGAGCAAAGTGTAGATGTGAAAGTTGCAGACTTGGATCCCAGGTCGAGAAGGATCAACGTGATCGTGAAAGTGGTCTCGAAGAGTGAACCAAGAGAAACCGTCTCTAGAATAGATGGAACCAACCACCGCGTGGTAGACGCCCTCGTCGCCGACGAGACCGGTTCAGTCTACCTGACGCTGTGGGATGACAACATCGAGAAGGTAAAGGAGAACGACGTGATCAAGGTTAAGAACGCCTACGTTTCACTGTTCAAGGGTTCGATGAGGCTGAACATCGGACGTTTCGGCAGCTTTGAAAGCGCAGAGGTAGGTCTCCCAGAGGTAAACACCACCAACAACCTCTCCGACAAGCAGTATGAGCAGGAGAGGAGGCCCTTCTTCCGGCCGCGTTTCTCCGGCGGAGATCAAGGATTCAGGCGCGGCAGAAGAGACTTCGGAAGAAGATACTAAACACATCCGTACTTCTCCCCTTTTTCTGGGGCTGGCGCCCCCCTCCGCACGCACCTAGGAGAGGGCCATGGTTTCTTACCTCTCCCCTCACAGAGTGAGGATGGCAAAGATAGATGCGATCCGCGACGAAACGGAGACTGTAAAGACCTTCACATTCAAGGATGCGCTCTGCGCTAAGGCCAAGCCAGGGCAATTCGCCATGGTATGGCTGCCGGGAAAAGACGACATACCGATGAGCCTCACCAGCGATCCCGCTTCTGACGACCCGATGCTCGTGATCAAGAGAGTCGGCGAGACCACCACAGAGCTCCACAACCTCAAAGTCGACGACGTCATTGGGGTGAGGGGCCCCTTCGGGACTTTCTTCAGAATTAGGGATGAAGAGAAGATCTTAGCCGTCGGCGGCGGAACAGGCTTCACGCCGATGCTTAACCTCATGCGCCGACACGCCAGCAAAAAGGACTTTCAGATCGTCCTCGGCGCCAAGACCAAGAGTGAACTCCTCTTCTACAACTACCTCGAAAGAGTAGCAGATGTGATACCAGTCACGGAGGACGGAAGCCTCGGCGAGCGCGGGCAAGCTTCCGACTGCGTTGAGAAGCTCATGCGGAGGAATCACTACGATCTCGTCGTATGCTGCGGACCGGAGTTGATGATCAGACGAGTATTCCAGATCGCAACCGATCACAGCATCCCTATCCAAGCAAGTTTGGAGAGGATAATGAAGTGCGGCGTGGGCATATGTGGCAGCTGCAGCTTGGCTGGATTCCGCGTTTGTAGGGATGGCCCCGTCTTTGGCGCCAAAGAGCTGAAAACCATGAGCCGGGAACTAGGGGTTTTCACGCGGGATCACTCCGGGAGGAGGATCCCAGTCCTTCCGTGACTCTGATGCTTGGCCGATGTGTGTTTACTCCTCTAAAGGACGGCCAGACGCGCCTCTAGGAGGGCAGGGTCAGCCGCAGGGGTCTCAACTGGCCTTCTCTTGATCGCCGGGTCTATCGGATTGGCGATGACTTGCCAATCATGGAGACGTCCTTCAGAGTCCCAGCGAGCATGTTGGTGCCTCGGACGATGTCGGAGGAAGTAATGACTCCGGCAAGACTGTCCCCTTTGACTACGGCAAGCTTCTTGATCTTGTTCTTCAGCATCAGACGTGAAGCTTCTTCTATGTCAGCGTCCTCGTCCACCGTTACCAGCGGCATTGACATAACGTTCTTGGCCTCCATCACATCCAAGTCGAGAACAGGGCCCGCTATGCTCTTCAAGAAGTCCCTCTCGGTGACAATGCCGATAGGCCTGTCCCTGCTGATGACGATCACCGAGCTGATGTTGAACTTCACCATCTTCTCTAGGACCTCACGGAGCTTCGAGTCGGGCTTGACCGTTTTCACGTTCTTGCTCATGACATCTCTAACCAAGACGGCAGACAACATGAGGCCGATCCCCAGGATTGAACTAGTCATGACGAGCACCGTATTTAAACTGTGTTTCTGTTAAGGCGCTCTTCACCGCGACCCCTCAGATGGAGAGAGACAGCATCGACAATCCGGTACTCCAAAGACCTGTTCGCAGGGCAGACTCCACAAAATCTTTATCTAATCGACCACGCGTATCACTTCACAAAGGAACTGAGTGAGTGTAGAGATGCCAACACACGGCTCGATTACGAAAGCAGGGAAGGTCAAATCACAGACCCCCAAGATAGAGGCGAAAGTGAGAGTATCAGTAATCCCTCGAATCCGGGGAAGATCTAACTCATATAAGCGGTTGACTCTGGGTAGGCAACCTGGCCAGAACTGGATGCGGGAAGGAAGAAGGTTCGCGCGACGCTGACAGCTAGAGTCCACGCACAAGTTGGTTGCATGTCGCCTTACCCGTAACGACATCCTCCGTTAACGTTATTCTACAAAGAGGCCCCGCGACGCAGGGATGAAAGCGCGCCAACTAGCCGAGGCGCCCGAGTAGATCGTGGGAAGTTCCTCTCACGTGAGAGCACTACTTTGAAACCAGTCACCTAAAGAGAGGAGCTCATTCCGCAGCAAACCCCATTCTTGAAAGAGAGATGAGAATCAGCAACTGAGGTGCTCATTAAATTAAAATGTTAAAATACGTCCGACAGCATAACGCTGATGTCTGATCACAGGCGGCAAGGAAACTGAAGGTTGACACAGTCAAAGCGTCTAGGTGATTGCAGAGATAGAGCGCTGCAGGAGATCGCCTTCCTTGTGAAGGAGGCGGAGGGCGATGCAGGAAAAGTCAACAACGCAAAGCTGCTCGTCACGAAGAAGTATGGCCTTATGGGGATCCCGCGCAACAGCGAGGTCCTGAGCGCCGCCGGCAGCGGGGCAGGCGCGGTTCTATCTAAGCTGAGGTTGAAGAGTATTCGCGGCTTGTCGGGTGTGCATGTCGTCGCGGTCATGTCGAAGCCGTCCCAGTGTCCCCACGGGAGATGCGCCTTCTGCCCCACCTATCCGAACACGCCCCAAAGCTACACGGGCTACGAACCTTCGACAATGCGGGGGATACAGAACGACTTCAACCCCTACAGTCAAGTCTTCCACCGAGTGGAGCAGCTGAGGAAGATCGGTCATCGCCCCAGCAAGATCGAGCTGATCATCCAAGGCGGGACGTTCCCCGCCGAACCCAAACCCTACCAGACATACTTCGTGAAGCGCTGCTTGGAAGCCATAGCCAACAAGCATTCTGCGGATTTGGAGGAGGCAAAGAGGAACGCGGAAACGAGCGCCATTAGGAATGTAGGCCTGACCGTTGAGACCCGTCCTGACCGATGCAGACCTGAAGACATTGACCTCATGCTCCATATAGGGGTGACCAGAGTTGAGCTGGGGGTTCAGACACTGGACGACCAGATCTACAGGTTGAATGAGCGGGGACACACAGTGCAAGACGTTGTGCACGCGTTTCAGACCGCTAAAGACGCGGGCCTAAAGATCGTCGCCCACATGATGCCTGGGTTACCGGGCTCGGATTTCCACAAGGATGTCGAATCGTTCAGGGAGCTTTTCTGTGATGCGGCCTTCAAGCCGGACATGTTGAAGATCTATCCCTGCCTTGTGTTGAAGAACTCCAAGATCTACGAATGGTATCTTCAGGAGCTTTATCAGCCGTATGGGGAAGAAGAGGCTGTCGAGATCGTCTCTGAGGTGAAGAAGATGGTTCCCCCCTGGGTCCGCATAATGAGGGTCCAACGGGACATCCCCGCCCACATGATCGTTGCCGGCGTGAAGAAGAGCAACCTCCGCCAGTTGGCCTTCGAGAGGCTGCGCCGCCAAGGGCTGCGATGCGCGTGCATACGGTGCAGGGAGGTTGGGCAGAGAGAATACAAGGAAAGGGTGAGAATCAACCCTGACAACCTCACACTGCAGACGCTCAGCTATGAAGCCTCGGGCGGGAAAGAGTACTTCGTCTCCGTACAAGACAGAACAGACAGGACCCTTATCGGCTATCTAAGATTGAGGATGCCCTCGCCCAAGGCTCACCGCACAGAAGTGAAGGATCAAGATGTAGCGTTGGTCAGGGAACTGCACGTGGTCGGCCCCGCCGTCCCGGTAGGGGAGAGAGAGGCTTCAGCATACCAGCACAGAGGATACGGGAAGATGCTCCTGAGAGAAGGGGAGAGGATCGCCCTTCGGGAAGGGGGAAAGAAGATCTTGGTCACCAGCGGGTTAGGCGTCAGGGAGTACTACCGGCGCTTGGGCTACGTGAACGAAGGCCCCTACATGTCAAAAATGTTGAACGATCAATAGTACCAGTTTAAAAGGAGCAATAGCGAGAAGACAGGCTCAAACAGTGTAGACAGGTGTAGCCGAACATGGAGTCTCGGGAAGGGTATAGCGGGCGCATACTGGAGAAGTTGAATGGCATAGGTGCACATGTGGGAGACATCATCAGAGTGCAAAGAGGGGCAGAAGTCCTAGAGGGTACTTTGATTCCAAAAAGCCACGCCACAGACGACGAGTACCTCATCCTAAAACTGAAGAGCGGATACAACGTCGGCATCAAAGATGGCTCCGAGGTGAGTATTCAGCTCTTGAGTCACGGCGTCAAACCGGCTTTCAAGAAACCGCCGATACCAAGCCGAAGCGGAGAGCTCCCGAAAGTCTCTGTCATCAGCACAGGCGGAACAATCGCCAGCAGAGTCGATTATAGAACCGGCGGCGTCGAGCCTGCGCTGGATGCGGAAGATCTCTACAGCGTTTTTCCGGAGCTAGCCGACATCGCCAACATCAAGACAAGCGTCCTTTTCAACGTGTTCAGCGAGAACATAACCCCACAGCACTGGAAGAGGATGGCGCACGCCGTTGCAGACGCCGTTAGAGATGGCGCGCACGGCGTCGTGATATGTCACGGCACCGACACGATGGGATACACCGCCGCTGCCCTAAGCTTCATTCTCCAGAACCTCCTGATCCCAGTCGTGCTTGTGGGATCGCAACGGTCCTCAGACCGTCCGAGCTCGGACGCGGCGAGCAACATGGTCGGAGCGGTCAGCACGGCGATCCAAGCTCCCTTCGCAGAAGTCGTCGTGGTCATGCATGAAACGATCTCTGACGAAGCGCTGAGCGTGCATAGAGGAACAAAGGTGAGAAAATGCCACACCAGTTCGCGGGACGCGTTCAAATCGGTGAACTCTTCACCCATCGCTCGCTTTCACATCATGGAGGGGAGGTTTGAGCTCCTTGAAGACGACGCCCGAAAGAGAGATCCCGCTGCAGTTTTGACCCTCGAGGATGCCCTTGACGAGAACGTAGCGCTTCTCAAGTTCTATCCCGGTATGAGCCCGGATACTCTGGAGTCTCTCATCGACCGTGGCGTTCACGGGGTGATCCTTGAAGGCACCGGGCTGGGCCACGTCAGCAGCGCCTTCTATAAGACCGTGGAGAAGGCGGCGAAGGAGGGGCTGTTTGTCGGGATGACCTCGCAGTGCCTGTGGGGACGGGTGAACATGCACGTCTACTCGACGGGCCGAGATCTCCTTCGCCTGGGCGTGACACCCCTGGAGGATATGCTCCCGGAGACGGCGCTTATCAAGCTGATGTGGGTGCTGGGGAGGACTCGAAACCTCCCTGAAGTCCGATCCATGATGACGAAGAACATTGCCTACGAGATATCAGGCAGGCGCTGGCAGTGGGAGGAGGAAGGCCGTGGAAGACTACAGTGAACTAGGCTTGAGAGTTGGGATAGAGATCCATTGCCAACTCAACGCTCGCCACAAGCTATTCTGTAACTGCCCCGCTGAGCTTGCCACCGGCGCCCCTGACCACTCCTTCCTGAGACGCCTCCGACCGACGCAGAGCGAGCTGGGCGAGGTAGACCCTGCAGCGCTCTTCGAGTTTCAGAAGGGGCGGGTCATCAAGTACGAGGCGGACTCGGGAAACGCTTGCCTCGTCGAGGCCGATGAAGAACCACCCCACAGCCTCAACGAGGAGGCGGTCAACATCGCTCTCACCGTCGCGCGTATGCTTAAGGCGTCTCCTGTCGACGCGATCCATGTCATGAGGAAGAGCGTGATCGACGGCTCCAACACTACTGGCTTTCAGCGGACCGCCGCAGTGGCCCTCAACGGCTCTGTCACCATAGGGTCGAAAGAGATCCCCATCCAGCACATCAGCTTGGAGGAGGACGCCGCGCGGAAAACAGGGGAGGAAGGGTTGACGGTCAGGTACAGGATTGACCGGCTGTGCATACCTCTGGTTGAGATCGCGACCGGGCCGGTCCTCTACTCTCCCGAGGAGGCGCAGAACGTCGCCGCAGCTATCGGAAGGATCCTGAAGACAACGCGGAAGATGAAGCGGGGGATCGGGACGATCAGACAAGACCTCAACATTTCTCTCTCCAAAGGCGCGCTGGTCGAGATCAAGGGCGTGCAGAAGCTTGAGCTGATCTCCAAAGCCGTCGAGTCTGAGGTTCAGCGGCAGACAGCCCTGCTGGAGATTCGGGAGGAGCTGACGAAGAGGGGAGCCCGAGAGGAAGAGGTCCGTCCTGAGTTCCACAACCTTACCGAAGTCTTCAAGGGTACGAAGTCGAAGGTCATCGAGAAAGGGTTGAATAAGGGGGGCGTCGTGCTCGGAGTCAAGCTTCCCAAGTTCAAAGGTCTCTTGGGGAGAGAACTCATCCCCAACGTTCGTCTCGGAACAGAGCTGTCTTGGCACGCCATGCTCTACGGCGGTGTCGGAGGGATCTTTCATTCGGATGAGCTGCCGGGCTACGGGATCGCCCAAAACGAGCTGGAGGAGATCCGCCGCCTGCTGGCGATGCGAGATCTGGACGCCGCTGTGCTCGTATGCGACATCGCGCAGAAGGCGGAGGACGCGTTGAAAGCTGTTGTGAGGCGAGCGAAAGTAGCGTTGACAGGAGTGCCCGAAGAGACACGTGCAGCGCTGGAGGATGGAACATCCCGCTACATGCGACCTCGACCTGGCGCGGCGCGGATGTATCCCGAGACGGATATTCCTCCCTTCGTCGTCAGCGAGGGCCGGGTGAAGGCCGTTGAAGAGAACCTCCCTGAGATGCCTGAGTCTCTCACAAAGAAGATCATGGAGCAGTACGGGGTCAACCATAAGCTAGCGACGCAGCTACTCGACTCTGACTACCTCACTCTATTCGAAGAAGCCGCCTCCACGACGCAGATCGCCCCCTCCTTCATAGCGACCATACTGACAGAGACGCTGAAGAGTCTGGAGAGGAGAAAGGTGCCGGTCGACGATTTGACTGAGGGCCAACTGCAAGAGGTCTTCCGCCTCGTCGACTCGAAGACCACGGCGAAAGAATCTGCTGAGGCGGTCATCGAGTGGCTCTGCGCACACAAGGGCAGGTCCGCCGGGGAAGCACTCACAGCCCTAAACTTGAAGATGGTTTCTGTGGAAGAGCTTGAAAAAAGGATTGACGCGATCATCAAGCAGAATCAGGCGCTAATCAGGGAGATGGGGGACAAAGCTGTCGGCAAGCTTATCGGGATCGCGATGGGGGATTTCAGGGGAAGGGCCGAGGCGGGCGAGGTCATGAGGATCGTGAAGGAGAAGCTGCGGGCGAGATAGGGCTACCTAAGCTTCTGTGTCTTTTCTGCGCCCCTACTACAATTTGGCATAGATGCGGTGGAGACTTGAGCGCGCGCTGTTTATCTTTGCATTTGGGGGGAATGAGCAAGTGCACGATGTAAAGGTCTTATCAGCGTTCCTAAACGGGATGATCTCAAGGATTCGATCGAGGACTCTCCCATCCGCCTAAGGTCCTGAATCGGAGTTGACGGGGTTGTGGAAGCATGTCTCTTTTCCAGTGTGGCAGCAGGCACCAGTCTGCTGGACGCGCAGAAGGATGGCGTCGTAGTCGCAGTCGAAGGCGATATGCTGAACTAGCTGGACGTGACCGGACTCTTCCCCTTTCATCCAGATCCTTTTCTTGGTGCGGCTCCAGTAGTGGGCCCTCCCGGTCCTCAACGTCTTTTCCAGAGCCTCCCTGTTCATGAAGGCCTGCATAAGGATGCGGTCGTTTGAAGCGTCTTGTATCACCGCTGGAAGGAGCCCTTCACCTTTCTCGAAATTGGCCCTCTGAAGGATCTCTCTAGCCCGCATCTCATCAAACCTGAGAACCATGTGCCGTCACCCCATAGAATGCGCGCGCTTATCTTGCAGGTTCTTGAACCTGACACCTTTCACAACTCTTCCACCGTCAGCGCCAAGACGGTGGATGATCCACTTCGTCAACAACTCTGGAACTCCCTCACCGCTTCTTTCAGATCCAGCGTACCCTCATAAAGCGCTTTTCCCACTATAACTCCATCGACACGGACTGATGCGAGCGCGTGGAGGTCCTCGATCCCCCGGACGCCGCCTGAGGCGACAAGGGTCCTAGACCATTTCGTCCGGAGAGAGCGGACAACATCGACTGCCGGGCCCTCCAACGTGCCATCTGCATCTACGGAAGTGAAGATCAGCGTTCCGACATCGACTTCGTGGAGGTAGTGGAGGAAGGCGTCCTCGGTCAGGCCGCTGTCAGTTCTCCATCCGTGTACCATGACTCTTCCTTTGGAGAGGTCTGCGGCGACCGCCACTCTGGGGCTGCCAAAGGTCTGGGTCAAGTCGGTGATCAGAGGCTTATCTCGTATCGCTGCGGTGCCTAGGACGACTCTGTAGGCTCCTAAGGTGATGAGCTGGCGGGCTCTCTCAAGGCTTCGTATCCCACCGGCGGCTTGGATGTGAGCGCGCGCCCCATCGAGTACACGCGCGACCGAATTGAGGTTGTCACCTATGCCTAAAGCGGCGTCAAGATCGACCACGTGGATGAGGGTCGCCCCCTCGCCCTCGAACCTCCTCGCTGCTTCAAGCGGGTCTTTGTAGTAGACTTTCCTTGTTGATGCGATGCCTTTTGTCAGGCGGACCGCTTCGCCGTTCATGATGTCGATGGCGGGAATGATCTGCATCGCCCTCGCCTCTTCACTAGATGCGCGGAGTTCTTCAGGATTCGGATGCCATTTGCCCCGCCTTTTTCAAGAGCGCGCATTCGATGCGGCATCGACGGTGACCCCCGCGTTCTCCAATCCCCTGCTGATACCTCGGAGATTCCCGACACAATAACCGAGAATCGCCATCTTGGGCATGACTACAACGTTCCCTTCGTGCTAGGGATCTCCTCCGGCCGATCACGTTGAATGGCCGTGGCCTCTTTGAGCGCGAGCGCTAAGGCCTTCACGGCGGCCTCGACCTTGTGGTGGTCGTTGAAGCCGTAGAGGACTTCTATGTGGACATTCGCCTTGAGATGCTCTGCGAGAGAAGTGAAGAAGTGCTCGAGGTCTTCCACCGCGAGATCTTCGACTTTGGGGCGCACCGTGTTGAGTTCTATGAGAGGGTAGCTGCGCCCTCCGAGATCGACGACAGCGCGTGCGAGGGCGTCATCCATAGGGATGTAGGCGAACCCGAACCTTCGGATGCCACGCCTCTCTTGAAGGGCCTTCGAGTAGGCTTGGCCAACTGCGATACCGACATCCTCGATCAAGTGGTGTTTGAGGTCTCCCTGCGCCTTTACCGAGAGGTCAAGGGAGCTGTGTTTGCAGAGGATGACGAGCATATGGTCAAGGAAGGAGATTCCTGTTCCACCTTGAAACAGCCCCTCGCCCTCTAGAGTGAGGGAGACGTGAATGTCGACCTCGGTTGTCTTTCTTTTGATCTCCGCGTGCCTCAAATCCTGGCTCACCTCTGCCCCGATTCGCAACCTGCTGTTGCAGCGATCCCGAAGGTCGGCACCCTAAACCCCTGACGGGTATGTGCGTGGAGAGCCACTGGGCCTTGGGGTTAGCGATTCTACGCAACGAGCCTCCGGACAAGCGTGAATTCTAGCGTAATCGGATCAGCGTTCGGTAACTATGCGCCTAGCTCCTTATTAAAGCTAGGTTTGTCACATCCTGCAAACCCGTCTCAGAGAGAGGCTGTTCGGACATGCGGGAGAGGGTAAGGAGGCTTCGCCAAAACATGCAGCGGGACGAGGCCAGAACAGGTCCCTCAGAGGATGGATCAGAGCTGCAAAAAAAGGAAGAGAAGCTAGGCAGACTCATGTGGGTGGTCGATCAGCTTATTTATCTCAAGCGCTGTCTGCAACCTATCCGCACCATCTAGGATGTCGGCTTTCCTT
>CAYSNV010000020.1:0-10841 GCA_964432545.1 uncultured Candidatus Bathyarchaeia archaeon
TGGTCTCACCCGGGTCAGGGGAACAGAGGGGGCGCGGCCTCACCTTTGACGACATCGCGATTGTCCCCGGCTATTCAACGCTGCTCCCAAACGAGATCGATGTCAGCACCTCGCTGACAGCGACCATAAAGCTGAAGATTCCCGTTGTCAGCGCGGCTATGGACACCGTGACGGAAAGCAGCATGGCCGTCGCGATGGCGCAGAACGGCGGGATTGGAATCATCCACTGCTATCTCTCCCCTGAGCGGCAGGTCGAAGAGGTTAAGAAGCTCAAACGCTACGAGAGTTGGATTATCGATCATCCCATAACCATCGGCCTTGGCGAATCGTTCAGCGTCATCAAGAAGCTGATGGCGCAGCATAACATCTCTGGCATCCCTGTTATCGACAAGGACAAGCTTGTCGGGATCATCACGAAAAGGGACATACGCTTTGTGGATGATGAGGCTCTCAAAGTCGAAGACCTCATGACCACGAGGCTCATCACCGTTAACAAGGGGATCTCGCGCGAGGAAGCCAAGCAGACCCTCCAAAAGAATAAGATCGAGAAGCTTCTCGTCGTGAACGATGAGGGAAACCTTGAAGGTCTTATCACCGTCAAAGACATCCTCAAGAAGGAGCAGTTCCCGCATGCAACTCGCGACCGACAGGGAAGATTGATGGTGGGGGCGGCTGTCGCCGTTGAAGACCTACCTCGCGTCAAGATGCTTGTGGAGGCCGGCGTCGATGTGCTTGTCATCGACTCAGCGCATGGACACTCCCGCAAGGTCATCGGGACGGTCAAGCAGGTCAAAAGAGACTTTGACGTCCCCGTCATCGGAGGCAACGTGGTCACCGGAGAAGGTGCTGAAGACCTCATCGCTGCCGGCGCGGATGCCGTGAAGGTGGGAATAGGCGCCGGCTCCATCTGCACTACCCGCGTCGTCACGGGCGTTGGCGTTCCCCAGGTTACGGCTATTGAGAACTGCAGCCAGGTAGCAGAGAAGTATGATATCCCCGTTGTAGCTGACGGAGGCATCAAACACTATGGCGATATCGCAAAAGCGATCGCGGCGGGAGCTGACACGGTGATGCTAGGAAGTCTTCTCGCCGGTACAGAGGAGACGCCTGGGAAGAAAGTCGTCCTTGAGGGGCGCCTCTATAAGGAGTACCGGGGGATGGGGTCAGAGGGCGCCCTTGAGACCCGCTACGGAACAGGCCGCTACACCCGAGACCCCAAGGGGAAAATAGTCCCAGAGGGGGTGGAGGGGATCGTCAACTACGTCGGCTCGGTCTTGGACGTTCTTGCGGACATGGTCGGCGGGCTCAAGCACGCGATGGGGTACGCGGGCTGTCCCACAATCTTGGAATTCAAGAGAAGAGCTGTTCTTGTCGAGGTCAGCCCAGGAGGCCAAAAGGAAGCGCACCCGTCTGTCAGAATGTCCAAGGAGCCTCGAAACTACAGGAGAAGCTACTCTGAACTCGCCTAGCGCCCACTCCCCATCCCATTCCCCTTTACGTCACCGGCCCTGCCGGCCATCGATCCAAATGGTCGCGACATTTGACGGTGCGCACTGACGCCTAGCAGCACGTTACCTTTAAATCGGCCAAGATCCAAGACGAATCAAAAGGAATGTTTTCAGAGGTAGCCTTGATCTTGAGAAAACGGCTGATACATCTCTACTTCATCGCTTTCCTTGCCATCTTTGCGGCCGTTCAACTCTTTTTCTTACGGTATATGACCAATTCAGGGCTCGACCTAGAACTCATGAATCTCCCTAAAACAGATCTTTCATTTCCGATTCTGGTCTTGCCCACATTGGGTGCGCTTCTTTTCATGATATCCTGCTGGGACTATGCGGTTAGAAGACACTACCAGAGATACGCCGAGTCAGCCCTCGCCGGACGGTCTGTCCATTACAGAGTGATTGCGAAATCATCCCTTCTCCTTTTCGTCTACACCCTCTTCCTTCTTGCGCCTCTTGTTGTCACATCTGGATGGGCTGTCGACACACTATCGCTTCTGACAAAGACGTTTCCACAACTGAAAAGCCTCGCGTTTTCGCTCCTCCAGTCCACCTACCCTTTCGTCGAGTTCGCCCCAGTCCTGAGATTCAGCACTGTACAGCTTCTCGGCCTAACATTTGTAGCTCTCTCCGCCTTTGCGCTGGGAAGAAAGAGGTAGCTACGTGGTAGCCGTTCCTCTGCGCCCTTGTGAAGGTTTTAAGGGAGTCAGCATACCTCCTAGATCGACGGAATCAGTAGAATAGTCCTAGACACTAGACTCCTTAAGGATCTCAAAGACATGAATCTCAGGGTCGCTTATGGGCAACAAGTGCAAGATCTGCGGAAAAAGCTCTTCTGAAGCCGATGACTTCTGCGAGCTCCACGGGAGGGCATACGCGAACGTCGTCAACGCTTTTGAGAAGTGGAGCGTAGCCTATTCCGACAGGATTTCCATGCAAGGCTATCTGCGGATGGTGCGAGACCGTCCTGAGACAGGGGAAGCAGCACGAGAGGTTATCGATCACATGTTGAGGCCGGAATGAAATGGGTACGACCTTGATCCTTTGCGAGAAGCCGTCTGCTGCCCAGCACATAGCAGAAGCTCTCAGCGCAGGCGCCAAGTACCGGAAGATTACGAGAAGCGGCGTTCCCTACTTTGAGGTTGAGAAGAAAGATGGGAGACTCATCGTCTGTTGCGCCCTAGGTCACCTGTATGAAGTCTCCGCAAAAGCCGAGGAGAACAAGAGGAGCTACCCTGTGTGGGATCTCTGCTGGATGCCGAAACACCAGATCGACAGCGGCTACGAGGAACAAACCCGCTGGATCCGCGTGCTGGGCGAACTTGCTGAAGATGCAACCGATTTCGTCAACGCGTGCGACTACGATGTAGAAGGCTCCCTGATCGGGTACATGACCCTGAGGTTCGCATGCGGGGGGGTTGACGAAAAGGCGAAGAGGATGCGCTTCAGTACTCTGACGCGGAAGGATATTCTCGCATCTTACTCACAACTTCTCCCCACCACAGATTTCACCATGGCTGACGCAGGCCGATGCCGACACGAAGTAGACTTTCTCTACGGAATAAACCTCTCACGCGCACTCACCCAGTCAGCGAATCAGCAGGGAGGCCGCTATCTCCTACTGAGCATGGGGAGAGTCCAGGGACCTACGCTAAGATTCATAGTCGAGAGGGAAAAAGAGATCCGAGCCTTTGTGCCCATCCCCTACTGGACGATCCACACCCTCCTCGACATCGACGGAAAGACAGTCGAGGCCGAGTATGAGAAGCCTAGGATCGAGAATGTCGACAAAGCGAATGACGTCGTCGCCGACTGCTCGGGAAAAGAGGGGGTGGTAACCGGAGTCTCCACAATGAGATCTCGTGTGGGTCAGCCTCCCCCCTTCGACCTGACGGCGCTGCAGACGGAGGCCTACCGTCATTCCCGCCTAAGCCCCAGTCAAACCCTTGCCATCGCCGAAAGGCTCTACCTGGCCGCGCTCATCTCTTACCCACGGACAAGCAGCCAAAAGTTCCCTCCCACGATAGGGTATCGGGAGATCCTTGAAAGCCTCGCTCAGAATCCAGAGTACGCTCAAACGGCCAGCACAATCCTCGGATACCCCGCTGTGAAGCCTGTCGAGGGCGAGAAAACGGATCCCGCCCACCCCGCCATCTATCCGACAGGGGTTCCCCCTCACGAAGGCCTCGACGCCCGCGCCGGAAGACTATACGATCTCATCGTCAAAAGATTCCTTGCCACGTTCGGCGAATGTGCAGAGAAAGAATCCCTTAGAGCGACTCTTGAAGTAGATGACCACACGTTCTTCGTCAAGGGGTCTCGCGTCGTCAAAGAGGGTTGGACCGCGTTCTATCGCCCCTACGCGAAGGTCGAGGAGACTCTCCTCCCGCCGCTGAGGGAAGGACAGAAGATCCAGGTAAAGGAGATAACCGCGCTCCCGAGGTCAACCTCTCCGCCCCCTCGTTTCAACCCTAGCAGCCTCCTGTCCCTCATGGAAGACCAAGGGATTGGAACAAAGGCGACGCGCGCAGGGATCATCGAGACGCTCTATCGACGGAAATACATCGCCAACGAAAGGATCGAAGCCACACCTTTGTCCTTCGACATTGTAGATTTAATGCTGGAATACTGTCCTCTCGTGATTGACGTCTCCTTCACACGGCTTCTTGAATCGAAGATGCAGATGATCGAGGAGAACAAGATTGATCGGGGGGCGATCCTGCTAGAGGCGATTAGAAACCTACACTCGGTTCTCACGCAGATAAGAACCCATGAACAGGAAATTGGCAGGAGCTTGGTTCACGCCATGAAGAGGATGCAGCCATCCCCGCGCGCTCTCGAAACCCCCTGCCCCCAATGCGGCTCCAGACTTGTCATAATACGGAGCAAGAAGACAGGAAAACGCTTCATCACCTGCACGGGACGTTACGAAAAGGGCTGCGGATTCTCTCTTCCACTTCCCCAACGAGGAAGACTCGGCTTAACAAACAAGCGGTGCAGTCAATGCGGTTTCCAGATAATCTTTGTCACATCCGCTTCAAAGCGTTCATTCACTTCATGCCCCAAGTGCTACTGCGATAGGGCTCAGCGGTCTACCCACCGACTCGCCTAGGAGCCCGCAGCCATGATCTGATAGGGCGAGTGTCTGTTCGCGAAAGTCAGGACCAAGCCATCGCAGAAGGGAGAGAACTCCTCATACTGGCGCATGAGAAAATAGTCCGAGTTAACCCACCCCTCTTGCTCATCCATCACCTCCAGGGTGAAGAAGAACTCAGATTCCCCATTCAACTCTGTTTTGTACCGCTGCAGCGCCTTCTGCAACACGCTAGGATCCCCTTTCGGGCTTAATGAATAAACGCCTTCAGAGAATGTTGGCGTCTCCATCACAAGAATGTCGATGTTGCAGATGACGGGTTTCAAGACTTCAAAAGCTTCTTGATCCAAAAAACCTGTCACCGCCAATGTCAGATCCTTTTCCTTCAATACTGGTGATAAATCAAGTACTAGGTCCCTGAGTCCGCTAAGGAATAGCGGCGAAAGGTTCTGATCCTCGCTGACCATCGACAACAGCACGCCGTCGAAACTGAACGCGTCCACAACTTTGACAATTCGATCTCTGAAGTATCTTGCATAAACCTGATCATTTGGAGAGCCGGGGATCTTCAAGGAGGCCGAGAATATCAAGGCTTTCCCTTCCACCACCTCTGGATGTTGACCGTCTATCCAAGGGGAGACAAAGCCTCGGCCGTTCACTAAGAGGTCGCTGACAAGGTAGACTCCCAAGATGACCTCCTTTTCACGGTCATGCAGCCTTTTGGTCAGGTCTCTGATGTCGGCTTCAGTCCACTCCTCGTAGTAGGAGGCTTTGAAGAACCTGTTCACTCTGTTTGAAGGAGTAAAACGTTCAAAGGTGTTGACAAAATCGGGGCCGAAGGCGAGAACGACGGAGTCGCTTTCGTATTTCTGAAGGAACCCTCTCGCCCCGAACTCCACCTGTTGCAGGGTGAAGCCCGTGGCGGGGCTTTCAGGAAACGCTATGACCGTAAGATCCTTATCTGCCACCAGACTCCTCGGAAGTGGAATCATGAAGAAAGAGATCGTCAGAAGAATCGCAGCAAGTAACGCGCCAACAGCAACCTTCGTTCTCGGTCCCCAGCCGAGCTTTGCCCTCAGAAGCTGCTGGAAGAACCTTATGCAGATAGAGGGGAAGAGAAATGCTACCACGAGCGATATGCTGAGAAGGAGGCTTGCAGACGGCGCTTCCGGAAACTTCACCAGCGCGTTGAGGACGAAGTAGTTGTTAATCGGAAGAAGGCTGAGAATCAAGACGAGGTCTAGGAGGATCAGCGCAACTGTATAGTTTCTCGAGAGGGCGTTCTTGAAGGAATAGACTTCGACCATCATGCTGGGGATTGCCCACATCACGTACTGCGCATTTACTTTTGGTGAGGTGATGAAGAATAGAAGGAAGATGATCAGCATGGACCTATTGAGGCTTGGGAAGTCATGGCTGAGGGGCAGCTTCCTTCTGAAGGTGAGGAAAGCATAGGCTGCCAAGAAGAGAATCGCGAAGATGACGCCGCTGTATTTGTTGAAGAGGAGCGACATGTGGGAGAGGGGGAACCAGTAGCTCAGCCACCCTGTCGGCTGAGTATGGGCGAGAAAGGCTTGAAAGTAGCTCCGCGGATCCTCCAGGATGAAGGGGAGAGAGAGCAGGGCTGGTACACCGCAGGAGATGCCGAGAAGAGTAGCTGCATGTCTCCATCCTTTCTCGACGTGACGAAAGGCGTACAGCAAGAATACGGGCAGGAGGAATAGGGGATAGATCTTAAAGAGGATGCCGAGACCGAGGGTGAAAGCGCTGGTAGTTACCCTCTTCTTATAGAGGGAAAAGGCCGAAATGAACGTGAGCAGTGCCGGAATCGCGTCAAACGTCCCCCACACCGAGGAGATCGCGATAGTGAATGGATTGAAGAGGAAGAGGCTGCACGCTGACAATGAACCTCGCTTGCTGCCGGTAACGTCCTTAAGAGCTCTGTAGATACAGCAGGCGATCGCCAGATCCGCTGCGATAATGGGGAGCTTCAGAACCAGCGCATGAAGATGGGGGTCAGACGCAAACATGTATGAGACGGTGCACCACATCAGCCATCCCGGGGGGTAGGCGTAGTAGCCCCACGCCCATGATCCGTCGACAGGGGTCTGGTAGATGTTTGCACCTTGGATCAGCGTTTTGTAGCCCACGTCTGTCCACACCTTCACGTCCCAAGGGTTTGCTGTGAAAGGCGCCAGAGCCACCCGAACTGCCAACCCCAGAACAATGATTCTTGCCAGCGCCGTGCCTTGCCCCATCCCGACCTCACCGAAACTTATTATAAAGGGGGAAACCAGATCACTATCAGGGGATATAGTAGAAGGGGAAATCATATAATACTTGCTGGAGAGCGGGCGACGGTATGTATCTGCTGTTGAATAATCTTACGTTGTGGCAGCAGATTGTGCTTGTCACCACCGCCGCCGTGATCTTCCTGGTCGGACTCTATTCCTTTGACCTCTGGTTTCTCACACTGGTCTCGATCTTCCATGGTAAGAGGTATCCGTCACCTCCCCGCATATTTGAATGGCCAAAGGTCACCATTCAACTTCCTTTCTATAACGAGCGCCGCGTCGCTTCTCGAATTCTCGACGCCTGCCTGAACTTCGACTACCCAAAGGGCAAGATGGAGATCATGGTAATCGACGACTCGAACGACGGAACATCTAGGATCGTCGAGGGGTTCAGGCGCAGGTTCCCATCGCTCATCAGAGTGATTAAGAGACCAACACGCGATGGGTTCAAGGCGGGTGCCCTTCAGGAAGCTCTTAGGCTGTCGCAAGGGGAGCTCATCTCAGTTTTCGACGCAGACTATGTACCGTCAAGGGATCTGTTGAAAACCATGATTCCCTACCTGTACGTGGGAGGGGATGTCGCTTTTGTGCAGGCGCGCTGGGGGTATATCGACGGAGCCTTCTCATGGTACGCGAAAGCCGTTTCACTGGCAATCGACATCCATGGCCTCGTGGATCAGCTCGCCAGATATTCTAGAGAACTCGTCCCTCATTTCAACGGGACCGCTGCCATATTCAGGAAGAGCGTCATCGAAAGCGTGGGAGGATGGCAATCGGATACTCTGGCGGAGGATATGGATCTCTCAGTCCGCCTAAAACTGCAAGGTTATAGATACATCTACCTACCCTGGGTCGTCTGTCCTGGTGAAATCCCTCCGACCTTCAATACCCTCCTAAACCAGCAGTACCGATGGGCGCGGGGATTCACTGAATGTCTAAAGAAGTACTGGTTCGTCATCCTCAGATCTGGGAGATTGTCCCCTTTCCAGAAGCTGGAGTCCATCATCTACTTAGGCACATACGTGGTTCCTCTTCTTTCGGTAGTCGGTATCGCAACGGGTATAGCTTGGTGGCTCATATTTCCTGACAACTTCCTCGTCGAGAATATCAAGAGCTCAATGATCCTGATCTTCAACGCTCTGCTCTCAGTAGTTATCTATACCGCCCCTCTAGTCGCAGCGACGACGACTATCTCTCGATATCAGATTGATTTCGGAGCAAAGGTGAGGAAGCTGGAGAACCTTGTATGCTTGATTCTCTTTTTCTACGCTTTGCTGCTCACCTACTCAAAAGCTGTTCTCGAAGGGGTCTTCAGGAAAAAGGGAGAGTTTAAGCGCACGCCGAAGATAGGCGGCTCCAGCAGGGTTCGCGAATTCCACGATAAGATAGAAGAGCTAGTTGCAGATCCGCTTCGCCAACAACCTTAGAACGGTTTTCGCGAACACCCCGATTTCCCGCTTGGAGAGTTTCGACTTCCCAGTTCGTCTGTCGTGGAAGACGATGGGAACAGATGTCGCTTTAAAACCCCTTTTCAGGAGATGGAACAGTATCTCCAGCTGAAACGCGAATCCAGTTGTCTTCACTTGGCTCAAATTGAGAGTCTTGACAGCGCTTACCCTGTAGGCGCGATAGCCTGATGTGAGGTCAGAAACATTCACCCCCGCAACATATCTCCCTAGAAAGTTCGCGCCGTTGGAGATCAGGTGGCGCTTCAGGCTCCAGTTCACGGTTTTTCCACCCGCCATTTTCCGTGAGCCTACCACCACGTCGTATCCCTCTTCAATCTTTGACAGGAACGCAGGTATGTGGCGAGGATCATGGCTCATGTCCGCGTCCATGGTGAAGGCGACGTCGGCGTCCGTCTGCTCTAGTCCTTCTCTCAATGCCCCTCCAAGACCCTTGCTCTGTTGGCGGAGAACCTTCGCTCCTGCCTTTCTTGCCAGTACGGGAGTATCGTCTGTTGAAATATCGACAAGAGTGATCTCATATCTCTCCGTGACCGAAGACATGACTTCTTTGATCTTTTCGACAAGCGTTATGACGTTTGGTTCGTTCTTTGTGGGAATGATGTACTCTATCAAATCATCGCCTCTCCGGTCCACCTCCCTAGCCAGTATTCTATAGGCTTCGGCTTGTCTTAAAGAAGGTTTCCTTCCAGAACTCTGCGTAGCTGGGACTAGACTGCTGGGATGAACCAGTCGGGAGAGCCATCTTCTCGAATGCGTTTGCTTCGAGCCAGCCCCGGCGACTGGCGGGGTAGAATGAGCATCTAGACGGTTATCACATTGATACCTATTTCCGGGGGATACTTGAAGGTGTTGTGAACCAGGCAGCTCTCCGCGGCCCTGAGGATTGCCTGCGTCTTCGCCTTCGCTTCGTCACTAGGGATCTTGACGTCGGCTCTGATCTTCCCGATTCGGGCGGGATCTTTCGCCTTCTCCCAGTCGATGTCGATCGTCATGTCTTCGTACGGTATTCTCGCCTGTCGGCAGTAGCTTTCGACGTAGGCTCCGATACAGGAACCAAGAGAGGCCAGGAGAAGCTCTGGCGGGGTCATTCCTTCATCTCGGCGGTCAGGTTGATCGCAGACTACTTGATGTCTCCGGCTCTGAATCTTGAACTGGAGGTTGCCGGTGGAGGTTATCAACACTGCTCCAAATCACCTAGGTACAGACAACTGGCGCCTTCCTTACTTGAGCAGATCTCGCTTGTCAATTACCAGCAAGCCGGCGAGAAACCACAAGATAACATAGAGGGCGAGGAGGATGTTGAATGCCAACGTTTGAGAATTCGGGTCAACGCCTACAATGTTAATTGAGTAGTGGAGGGTGGCGACAGAGACGACGATCACCACGGGGAGGGTGAAGGCCGTCGCATAGACTCCTATCCTCTTTCCTAGCAGAACCGTCACGCCAGAAATCAGGGACAGAGCCGTCAAGACGTAGAGGATGATGTTGTGGGCGTCGTACAGGGCGATCATGCTGAGCGCAAACACAGCCGAAAGCATGAAGTATACACCTGATGCCAAGAGTCCTGTCGACTTCTGTGCAACACCCGCCTTCATAGCCTACCACGTGCCTAGGTACCATACGTCAGTGTTCGCTGTCTCTCATGGGAAACACGGATATAAAGTTACTCAGCGTTGTCCCGCTGAGGATGGGTTTTCCGTAGGAGACCTGAGCCACGTCCGTAGGTAGAAGGCAATCCGCCCATTGACCTGGTGATGACAAGCGGGACTGAGGGAGATGTGCACGAATGAGAAGAGACAGCGTCTCTTGAAACGCGTGCTCAGGAGCTGAGCAATGCCGTTGACTGAGCTCCCTATGGCAAATCTCTTTAGAGACAGAACTGCTTTTAAAGATCTATGACCGTGAGAGAGGGAGAAGAGGCAAGCTAGAGGCCGTGGAGCCATGAACGGAGGGATAAGCGCGTGAAGAATCCAGATGATCTGCAATTCTATGTCTCACCCTCCAACATCTTCTTGGGGCTGGTGACATCGCTGGACGACGCCGGCTACGTTGTTGTGGGGGTACCATACGACAGGACGTCAAGCTATAGGACCGGCTCTAGGTTCGCTCCTATGGCGGTTCGTCAGGCTTCCCTCAATATCGAGACGTTCAGTATCAGGTCGGGTTTCGATCTTGAGGACGCCAAGATCGCGGATGTTGGAGATCTAAATCCCGTCGCCACGACGGCTGAGTTGCTTGAGAATGTGGAAGCTGTCGTTCGACACTTGACCCGACGGGGTAAACTCCCTATTCTTCTGGGCGGCGAGCATACCCTCACCCTCGGCGCGATCCAAGCATTCTCCAAAGACATCGGCGTCGTCAGTTTCGACGCTCACCTCGATCTACGGGATGAATACCTTCAAGAGAAGGTGTGTCATGCCTCATTCATGCGCCGAGTGGCGGAGCTGATCGGTCCAGAGAACATAGTAGAGGTGGGCAC
>CAYSNV010000021.1:0-2666 GCA_964432545.1 uncultured Candidatus Bathyarchaeia archaeon
CGGTCTACCATGACATGGTGCACGTCTCCGGGGATGAGGGGCTGAAGCTCATCTATACGATCGATGAACAGTGTTATCCCATCGTCAGGAGGTTGACGGAAGGCGGGGCGATGGTGCAGGCAACAGAAGACGTTGCCCTGCTCTCGGAGGCGGAGTCATGGGTCGGGATAATGCGGGATCCTAGAAACCGGGGAGCGCTCGAGCTGTTTGTTGAGAACCTGAAAGAGCGCAACAGGCACATCTCAGAGACCGTTGAGAAGACCCTTCAGGAAGGGGAGACCGGCGTCATCTTCATTGAGCCTTCACGGCAGATCACGTTTCCCAAGGATATTACGGTTATCCGGGTGTGCCCCTTCGAGCCGACGGACTACGTCAACGGCATGCTTGCCAGACAGCGCGTGGAGAAGAGACAGCCAACTACCGCCGAAACATCAAAAGAATGACGATGTAGCAGATGATGACGATCACCGGGACGATATAGATCCCAGGCAAGTGGACGATGTTGATGACGACGCTCGCGATGAAGATGAGTACAACCAGCGAGACGAGGTACTTGACGAATCGTGTAACTCGCTCGACGATACTCAAGATGTTAGCTACCTTCCTACCACGGAAGGACGAGCCGATATTTAAGAGTTAAGCGGGCTGTCCCTTAACAGAACCCCAGTCAAGCTGCATTTTCTACCCGAAAGGTCTCAGTGGGCTTATGGGCTGTCGCGGAGCCTGGTCCCCGCGGCGCTCTTAGCGGGCGCGGTGCGTATATATCATGCCTCTACTACTCATGAAGTTCTTTTGGCACAGATGACAGTCTCGGGAGCAAGACATATTAGAGCGTCGGAGAAAAGAACCGTCTTATGACAGATCTGCTAGAGGACAAGCTGAATCTGAGCCTACTGGCGCACATCTGCGCGGGCAGGGGTCTAGAGATCAACCTTCTGCACCTCTCGAAGGTTCTAGACAAGCATCGGGAAACCATCCGGAAGAGGGTCAGCGGCCTCTTGGAGAAGAGGGTGATCGACCGCCCCATCTACCCGTTCGTCGAACTATACAAAGAGCTACCCCTCTTGGTCATCGCCTACGCAGACCTGCCCGATGATGAGAAGGTCAGAGACTGGCTGGTACATGACAGGAACATCTTCGCCGCCTTCAGAGTCCGTGAAGGGGACTACAACATGATGCTCTTCGAATTCCACAAAGGCTTAGACGACTACCTCACATGGCGAGACAGGCTGACCACAGATGGCAAGATCCCGGAGCGGAGAGTGCGGATCCCCTCCAGCGTCATCTACGCCTCAAACCAGCTCATCAAGAAATATGAGCCCAGCGCTCCCGTCAGACTCATCGAGGACGAAGTGAGGCGAGAGGGCGAAGCCGTCATCGGCTCGGTGCCGATAGACACGCTGACGCTGCAGATCATGAAGAGTCTCCTCAATGGGGTCGGTGTCAAGACAAATGAGAACCTCATCGCAAGGGACCTCAAGATCCACCGGGCCACGGTGAAGAAAAGGATCGACAAGCTTCTCGCAGAGCGGGTGGTTCTCAGCCCGCTGTGCAGGTTCCCCAGTTTCTTCGTCCCTCCTGACTTCCTCCTCGTCTTCTCGATGATAGAGTTGAAGAAGCCGTCGCCCGAGTTCGAGAACGACATCTTCAAGGATCCTCACGTGAGTCTCGCATACCAGATCAGCCAAGGGAGATACAACCTCCTGCTCTTTCAGGTGCACAAGACCATCGAAGACTACCTCGTCTGGGAGTCCGAGTACGACAAGAAGCATCCTCTATTGTTCGGCTCGATCAAGAACAACTACCTCTCCCCTCGAATGACCATCGCGATCGACCAGCAGAAAGTATCCCTCGGCCTGATAGAGGAACGAATGAAAAACACCGAATAGTAAGTGTGGGGACAGCGGTCGCCACGACAGGGCAAAACATGCGCGATAAAAAGATTCATAGAAATATTCATTAACCGATCATTCATAATAGTAACATCCTGAGGTAGCATGTATGGTTAGTAAAGGCGACCAGTTCAAGTGCGACGTGTGCGGAATGGTATGCTCGGTAGATAACCTATGCGGCGAACCTGAGTGCGACCTCATCTGCTGCGGACAACCAATGAAGAACATAGGTAGAAAGAAACGGGTCGTCAGAAGAAGAGCGAGAAGCAGGCGCCGGCCTTCTCGCAAACGCTAGACCACTGATCTTCGCACTCCATCTGAGCAGCCCCCTCTGCATAGTCAGAGAAAAACGCTGAAGGGCGAGGGCAGGTGACAGATGCCCTCTCCGCCCTTTCTTTTTCTGTTAGGTTCTTTCCTCTTGTCGCCTGAGGCTTACGGCGGTGGCTAATCCGGGACGAGTCTTGAGCCCTGGCTGCCTACGCTCAAGTTCTTTTGAGATCGTTCAGAATGAGTCACTAGTCTTAGGTCCGCTCCCCCTGCAGAGGTTCTGACCTAAAACGACCGTGACCTCGACCATGCTTTCTTGTGTTGACCTGACAGTCCTCGCCGAATCGAGCGATGACTCCTTGACACGTGTGCTCAGCCTCTCAGGCCGCATCATCCCGCGCACCCCTTACCTTGGACTCAAACATATCCGTCATCTAGCCGAGGCCTGACCCATGAGCCCTGAAATGGCCTCGGAGGAACATGAGACCGGCCAAGGATGAAGAAGCT
>CAYSNV010000021.1:2766-10355 GCA_964432545.1 uncultured Candidatus Bathyarchaeia archaeon
ACTTCGACATCATCAGATTCCAGTCGGTGGAATGCCCTACGAGGGAGGGCTTGAATGGGTTACGCTCCACCATTGACGGCTATGTACGCCATGAACAGCCCTAGACACAGCCTTGCGGTAAAGGTTCGAAAGGACTGACCGCGCAGCACTCGCCAAGCTTATATAGTCAAGTATTCGGCATTGCTACCCTCATACGGGGGTCTGGGCTTGACACCGGTTAGCGGTAAGACGGCGAGTAGGAGAGAGTTCCTTAGGCGCATTGGCTTATCGGCTGTAGCGGTTTCAGCTCTTTCCCTCCTTCCCGAGGGGGCTCAGGCGGACGTGCCGGATGTTCTTCAGATTGAGAACATCTCTCAAGCCTCAACGGGTAAGGTTAGACTCCAGATCAGACATGCAAACCCAAGCAGCAACCACTACGTCGACACAGTGGAGATCGACCTGAACGGGCAGGCCACCACGCCTGCTCTCCAGCCCCAAACGACCAACCCCTTCACCGCGGAATTCGAGCTCGGTGACATACAAGGGAACCCGAACGTCAAGGCGCGAGCGCGCTGCAACCTCCACGGCTGGAGCGGATGGTCCACCCAGATTCAGATACCGGAATTCCCAACACCAGCTATAGCCGCGGTGGCCGCACTAGCCACGTCACTGTTCCTGGTTAAAAACGTCAGAAAGTGAAAAGCGTCGGCTTCCGTCTCGCCAAGCGAAGCGCCCCTGTCAACTGACGTGATTGAGGCTCGGGTTCGCGCTGAGAGCGACGGACACGCAACTCCGGTGAGGCTCGCTGGCGCTGCCTAGTCTACTCAAATCTCACTCGTACGGCCTTGCCGTGCTGCGGAAAGCCCTCATACTCTGATAGTCCCCTGATCGTATCGTTTATCGTCTCCAGACCCTGCTTACTGAGGTAGCTGTAGTCTATCTGCTTGATGAAATCTCTTACCGAGAGGCCTGAGAAGATCCGCGCACCGGTTCCTGTCGGGAGGATGTGGTTTGCGCCGCAAGCATAGCACCCAACGCTACAGGGCGAATAGTCGCCAAGGTAGATGCTCCCCGCGTTCTTGATTTGCATGAGCGTTTGAAGAGGGGCGCGCGTCATGATCTCCAGGTGCTCAACCGAATAGCTGTTCACGAAGTCGATCGCTTCGTCGAGATTCTCCGTAACTATGATCGCGCCGTACTTGGCGATCGAATCAGTGGCGAACCTCCTCCTGTTGATTGGCTTCTCGGGCAGCTCTCCGATGAATTTCTCCACTTCGCTTTGAACCTTCTCCGCGAGGGCGCGCGAGGTCGTGACCACCACCCCTGCCGAGTCGGAGCCGTGTTCTGGCTCAATAAGCACATCCGCAGCGACATACCGCGGGTTCGCAGAGTCGTCGGCAAGAACAAGGTTCTCGCTTGGGCCGGCGATGAAGTCGATCCCGGTGTTCCCGTAGTTGAGGATCATGCGCTTCGCCGCTGACACCCAGATACCTCCCGGCCCCACGATCTTGTCAACCTTCGGTATCGTCTCAGTGCCGAAAGCCATTGCTGCGATCGCCTGCGCCCCCCCAACCTTGAAGACCTCGTGCACGCCGAGCTTGTCAGCGGCATAGAGAGCAGCAGCATCCACTCTTCCGTCAGGTCGGGGAGGAGTGCAGATGGCGAGTTTCTCCACCCCCGCGATCTTTGCAGGGATCACGCTCATCAGAACCGTCGATGGAAAAGAACCCCGTCCCCCCGGGACGTAGAGGCCTACAGATGATAAAGGCGTCGTAATCTGGCCGATCAGGATTCCTTTGTCGACCTCCGTAAACCAAGAGCTAACGGGCATCTGGGCCTGATGGAACCGTTGTATATTCTCGGCAGCGTGCTCGATGCACCGTTTGATCGGCTTGGCAAGGGTTTTGCTCGCTCTGTCAAACTCCTTGAGGCTCACCAGAAGATTCTGCGGTTTCAAATCTACCCTGTCGAACTTCTTGACGTACTCAACGACCGCTCGGTCCCCTCGGTTCCTGACGTCTTCGACCACGACCTTCACTTGGTCAGCAATCCTGTTTATCTCAAGCTCTGATCTCCCTTTCAGGCGGTCGAGATCCATTTTGGGGACACCCTTCAGGTGGTAGATCGGCATCAGCGCCATTCCAGATCCTCCGCTTGCAGATCAAGCAGAAGTCAGCCAATAAAAGTTGTGGTCAACGAAAGGTGGTAGACTTGTTTGGCAAGCCCGTCTACATCTAGATGATTCATTCCCGGCCGGTGACCACAATGCTAGGTCGAGAGGGAGAAGTCACGACCGGGAGCCTCCCTCGCTTTTACCTCCCCCAACCTGTCTGCGCACCACGATCCGTCCATGCCAGCATGGACCGCGAGCTGTCGAATGCGCCTTTCCTGGTATCGTTCCGCCTCACGCCGGTACGAACGCACGGCTCCAACAAGGGACTTGCGGACTCGAGGTAGTAGGCGCCCGCCCGCTCCATGGCTTCGACCTTCCGTGCTGGCTGACAAGAGAGTCTTATAGCACCGCTCGAAAGCGATCGCAGCCCAGAAGAACGCCTTCCTACTGTATAGCGCCTCTGCAATACAATCAAGTTTAGCTGCGAACTCCAGAGGCGCCTTATTCCCCTGTGTCTCGGCCTCAGAGATCTCTTTCAGCTCTGCCTCCCCAAGCGCAGGCACCTCAAGGGTGAAGCTCTCCCTGATGGGCCCGGGTTGAACCCTCGGACTTCTTGGACTGCTGAAATCGCTGGGGTAGTTTATGTTGATGAACGTCACATACTCGGGGTCGTACTTCCTGACGTCTTTGACTGTAGAGACGAAGCGAATTCTCGAACCCGCTCGTACCAAGTCATCAGGTCTCTGCCGCCCCATGCCGTTTAGAATCTCCGCGAACTGGAAGGCAGGCTTCCTTTTGTACACGGCCGCTAGGGGTTCTATTTGGCCGTCAGGCCAAATAGGAACAGAGGCGTCGTGCCTGTACGCGTTCTCGAACATGGCGTCAACTACCTGAGGGTTTACGAAGGGCGTATCGCAGGGAAGGACCAGGCAATACTGGGCTTTCGCTACCTTCAGACCTGTCTTAATGCCTAATAGCGGGCCCTTGCTTGCCGAGGCATCATCCAACAAGGTCCTGACAGTAACCCCGGGGCTCCTAAGGGCCGCAGAATATCGTTTTCTGCGATCTTCCGTGTTGGTGACCAAAAGGACCTCATCGACAACAGGGGAGATTCGTTGAATGATGTGAACGAGAATGGGTGTGCCCTCTATTTCTGCCAGGGCTTTGTCGCACGTCATCTCCGATAAGGATCTGCTGTCCTTTAGCTGAAACCTTCGACTTTCTCCTCCTGAAATGACTATCGCAGCCCTGTGCGTCAGGATCACCCGGGTCTTGAAGCCTCCCTGAAAGGAGATCGCTCCCGCTCCATCTCGAACTCAATCTGCTTTGCAGCGGTTTATGTTTTTCCCACAACTACGTCGCATACTAAAGTATAAAAAGAGGGGGACCAGATTAGCTAGTGCACTGAGAGAATTCCCAATCCAAGGATACATCGTGTAAGGCGTACCTGATTAATCCGGTTGAAAGACGAGGTAAAGGAGAAAGGTAGGCCATGCCACTCCTAGATATCGCTCTGCCTAAAGGCCATTTGTGGGAGCCGGTAAAGACCACTCTTGAACTCTCCGGCTACCAGCCGCGCCTCCAAGGGCAAAGGTCGTACACCGTTGAGACCGCCGACCCGGAACTCAGGTTCAGAATATATCGAGCTCAGAATATCGGCCCCTTGGTGGAGGAGGGGAAGTACGATCTCGGGATACTCGGTTACGACTGGGTCGTCGAGTCGAGAATCGATGTCAGAGAGCTGTTGGACCTAGGGTTCGGGAGGGTGGATGTTGTGGCCGCAGTCCCTGAAGGTAACTTCGAGGATCCGGAGAACAGGACCTTCGCAGCGGCGATCGGATACCTGACGAGGCTGAAAAAGCAGGGGAAAAGGATCATCGTCGCTTCAGAATACGAGAACATCACCAGCGATTTCTGCACGAAAGAGCTCGTCGCTCTGCCTTTCCGATTCGTCAGATCCTACGGTGCGACTGAGACGTTCATCAAGGTAGCAGACCTCATAATTGACTGCACAGAGACCGGGACGACGCTCAGAGAGAATGGCTGGGAGATCATCAAGACGTTGTTTTCGTCAACGGCACGCGTCGTAGCGAACAAGGACGCGCTTAAAGATCCGTGGAAGAAGAGCAAGATCGAGGATTTTGTCTCCCTCCTGAAAGGAACTGTTGACGCCAAGAACACTCGCCTTCTCAAAATGAACGTTTCTGAAGACGCGCTGGAGAAGGTCATGAAGATCCTCCCTTCCATGAAAAGCCCTACCATATCCAAGCTCTTTGGCACAGACTCCCCTGGGTATGCGGTGGAGGTAGCCGTGAGGGCCCCGCAAGTGCTCCAGCTTATCCCTCTGTTGAAAAAGAGCGGAGCCACAGATATCTTGGAACTGGACATAAAAAAAGTTGTTAGGTGAATGGGGGTACTCGATGTGAACCTTCGCTTAACGGCAGGTTCATTCTAGCTCTGTTTTACCCTATTCTTTAGAAAGAAGAATCCGATGGCCGCTACGAGCGCGCCGACGGCTATTCCTCCGATCAAAGCTGCTTTTCTTCTAGCCATTGCTTTCACCTCTTTGGGGAACGCTGGTTCTCTACTGCACCATATTGTTATGTTGTCTATATTTAACAGGTAACCTGTGCTACAGAGCTACATGTGCCTACAGGAATCTGTCCTTGCCGACTTCATTCATTGTTCCCTAGAGCAGTCCTGGCAGCGCGTTCATCCACCTGACACCGCGTTGGCGCGCGCATCACGACAGCAAGTGTTATATAACCCAAACCTATTTTATCACTACAAAATAGATCCTAGAGATGGTAGAGATGGGCAAAATAAATATAGGCATCATCGGAGTAGGCAACTGCTTTGCAGGTCTTGTCCAAGGCATCGAGTACTACCGACAACACCCGCAAAAGAAGGCGATCGGGATCATGCACGAGAAGATCGCCGGCTACACGATGCTCGACTTCAACTTCACCTGCGCCTTCGATGTAGGAGCAAATAAGATCGGAAAACGCATCGATGAGGCGATCTACGAGACACCGAATACAGTCAACTGGGTGCCGAAAGTCCCCAAGATAAAGGCTAGAGTCAAAGAAGCCCCGATACTCGACGGGATCGGCATATACGTCGAAAAGATGGTGAACCCCGCCAAGCAGACGAAGAGCGATGACCAACTCAAGAAGGAGATCATCGAGGAGATCGAGGACACGGGAGCAGAGATCCTTGTCAACTACCTCCCTGTCGGCAGTGAGAAAGCGGTGAAATTCTGGGCCGATGTCGCGCTCCAGGCAGAGGTCGGATTGGTGAACTGCATGCCCGTGTTCATCGCCTCAGACCCGGAGTGGGAGAAGAGGTTCAGAGAGAAACGGCTACCGGTAATCGGCGACGACGTCAAAGGGCAGGTCGGCGCAACCATCCTCCACAGAGTCCTCACCAGGATGCTGGACGACCGGGGAACCGGCATCAACCAGACCTACCAGATCAATATTGGTGGAAACACCGACTTCGCGAACATGCTGGAGAGAGACAGACTAATATCGAAGAAGATCTCCAAGACAGAGGCCGTGCAGAGCCAGTTGCTGAAAAGGCTTCGGGACGAAAAGATACATATCGGTCCTTCAGACTTCCTCCCGTTCCTAGGCAACACAAAGATCTGCTACATCAACTTTGACGCAACCATGTTCGCGGATAGACCCTTCGAGATAGAGTGCAAACTGACGGTCGACGATAAAGCGAACTCCGCGGGCGTGACCGTCGACGCCGTCCGCTGCGTAAAGCTGGGGTTTGACAGGAAGACTGGAGGTGCGCTCACCTCCCCATCAGCGTACCTCATGAAGCACCCCCCCGTCCAGTACAGCGACTGGGAGGCAAAAGAGTTGATCGAGAAGTTCATCGCGGGAGAGATCGAAAGATAGATTCTCCCCGGATTTCCCGACGATAGTGCTTCGTCCTTGGACGCTGAGCGACTGAAAGCTCATGCCGCAAAAGGACGATATGGAGATAGGCCTCTCATGGGGCAGCCCTTAATGGCTGCACCGTCGCGGACACTGGCAGAGCGAATACGGGAAATTGCCTGGGGTTAGACCGCTTCAACTACTTTGGGGTTGAACAAGCTGATCTTCACCCTATCGATGTCGAATTCCAGCCTTTTGCCGCAATTGGGGCACATCGAATTGTACCGAGAGAGTATATCTACCGGTTCAATGACTTCATAACTCTCATAGAGTACGGCGTTGCATTTGCTGCAGACTACTCTCTGCGGCACCTTTGAAAACACCTCCTTGCTAAAAGAGAAAGTTGCGTAGGGCGCCCACTGTTTCACGCGAACTTAGCTAGCTTGGTGCCACATGTGGGACAGACAGAGCGCAGCAAGGTTCGACCCTTGGCGGTCTTTTCTTCGGTGACCTGATCATTTGCAACTTCCACTTTCTTCTTGCACTTCATACAGAACATTTCCATCGCATGTTCACCTTGAGTAGCGGTATCCTGAAGGGGTAACTTAACGCTTTTACAGCAGATTTTGAGCTATTCTCAACGAGTGTTGTCGTATGATTCACAAGTTCCAGTCTGACTTACCTTTTTTCAAAAGCTGCGATCGGAGGTTTTTTAGTCAAATGCCTCACCTGTGCTCCTCTTTTTAGCACATGCGAATCATTATGAGACTAGAAGTCGAATTTGACCACCTTTTTTACCTGAAACATGTTTTCGCTAGTTTTCCAGGATATTTGACGTCGCTTGAAGAGCACTATATTTATACTCGGGCGGACATTCTTGGTGCATTCTTGCCTGGTTAAAGGGCTCGACTGCCTCGATAGAGTTCAACTCATGCGGCGCAGCGTGTTCAGCCAGAAGCCTGCTATAACATCGTTATATTTAAATAACATTCAGCGAGAGTTGTAGAGAGCAACTTCTGGGTCGGGCGGCAAGTGAGAATTCATGACAACGTGATATCGACCATCGGCAAAACACCGCTTGTGAAACTCAACCGTGTCGTTGACTCTGCATGGGGTACCGTGGTAGCGAAACTCGAGTCTGGGAACCCCGGGGGAAGCGTCAAAGACCGTATATGCTACAGTATGATCGCGGACGCTGAGGGGAGTGGCCTTGTCGATAAGGACACCGTCATTGTTGAGCCCACTTCGGGGAATACCGGTATCGGCTTGGCGATGATTGCTGCGGTAAAGGGATACAGGTTAATCCTTACGATGCCTGAGACAATGAGTATCGAACGGAGACAGCTTCTCGCGGCATACGGCGCTGAGCTTGTCCTGACACCTGGAAGTGAAGGCATGGCTGGAGCGGTGGCGAAGGCAGAAGAGCTTGCAAAGAAGTTCCCAAAGGCTTTCATGCCGCAGCAGTTCAACAATCCTGCAAACCCCAAGATACATATGGAGACGACAGCTGTCGAGATCTGGGAGGACACGGATGGAAAAGCCGATATCATGGTGGCTGGCGTCGGCACGGGCGGGACGGTAACAGGGGTCGCCCAATACATCAAGCCGAA